>DATLZJ010000175.1:0-6301 GCA_035574055.1 Caldilineaceae bacterium | reverse complement strand
AGTTGGCCGTCAGCGGCAAGCCGGCCAACTCCCGCTGGGCCGCAGCCGCGCCGAAGAGGTGGGCGGCCAGGGTGTGCTGGCCGAGCTGCGCCGCCACGCCCGCGATCCCCTCCACCACCCCAATCGCGCCGTCCTGGCTGGCAAGGGCGACATAGCGATCATAGGCGGCCAGGAAGTGGTTCTGGGCCAGGGCCGGCTGGTTCAGGCAAAGCTGGGCCAACCCCAGGTTGCGCAACGTCCAGGGCAGCCCGTGGGTATGGTGGATGCGCTCAAAATGGGCGTAAGCGCGGCGGAAGGCATCCAGGGCCTGGGCCGTTTCCCCCTGGGCCAGCGCAGCCATGCCCAGCAGGTTGAAGGTCGAGCCGCTCCCCCCGTCGGCGTTGAGCTTCAAATAGATCTCCAGACTTTCCAGTAACCAGGGCGTACCCTCCTCGTAATTTCCTTCTTCCACAGCAGCGCAGCCAAGCTGCTCCAGAGTCAGCGCCAGAAAGCGCGGGTCCCCCATCTCCCGCTGAATATACAACGCGTCCTCGGCATAGGCGCGCGCCTGCACAGCGTCCCCCTGCAAGATGGCCTGGTGGGCGAGTTGGTGGAGCGCCCAGGCCGCGCCTAAGCGGTCCTCGGCGCGGCGCGCCAGGCCGAGGGCCGCGGTCAAGTGACGCTCGGCTTCGGCATAGTGGCCCAGCGCAATATAGAGGATGCCCAAACTGGTGAGCACACGGGCGCGCAGCGCCGGCTCGCCCGCATCGCCCACGGCCAGGGCCGATTGCAGCCAGTGGACGCTCTCCTGCCAGTGGCCTTCCAGGTAGAGATAATGGCCCAGGCCGCCGGCCAGTTGTAATGCCAGGGTCGGCTCCGGCGCGCCGATGCTCCATTGCAGCGCAGCCAGCAGGTTGGCCTGGTTGCGCCGCAGCAAAGCCCGCCACTCTTGGAGGTCGCCGCCGGTGCGGGCCGGGTCCACCGCCTGCGCCATGGCTGCGTAATAGGCCGCATGGCGGCGGCGAACTGCGCCGCTCTCCCCGTGCGCGGCGAGCTGCTCCAAAGCAAACTCGCGCAGGGTCTCCAGCAGGTTGTAAACGATCTCGCCATCTTGGGTGCGCGCCTGGATGAGGTGATGCCCGGCCAGCGCCTCCAGCCGGTCGGCCAGTTCAAACCGGGCGTCGCCAGACGCGACATCGGCGCGCTCATCCGGGTCATAGGCGACAGCGTAGGCCGCGTCCAGGTCGAAATCCCCGGCAAAGCCGCCCAGACGGGCGAAGAGGACCTGGTCTGCGGGTGAAAGCAGCCGGTAGCTCCAGTGGATGGCCTCGCGCAAGGTCTGTTGGCGGGGCAGGAGACCCCGCGCCGTGGTCGCCAGCAGGTCCAGCCGCCGGCCGCCGGCCAGTTGCTTGCGCAGGCGCGTGGGCAAGTCGCGGTAAGTCTGCGCCGCCGCCAGCTCAATCGCCAGGGGCAGACCGTCGAGCCGCGCGCAGACCTCGGCGATGAGCGCGCAGTTCTCCTCATCGAGTTGGAAGTCGGCATCGTGGGCGCGCACGCGCGCCAGAAAGAGCTGGACAGCGGGGTAGGCGGCGACACGCTGCGGCGAGGGCCATTCTGCCGGCGGCGGGGTGGGCAGCGGCGACACGATAAAGCGATGCTCGCCGTAGACATCCAGCGGCGTGCGGCTCGTCACCATGATCTTCAGGCCCGCGCACGCGGTCAGCAGGTGGACCAGGTCAGCGGCGGCGTCCAAAAGCTGCTCAAAGTTGTCCAGCACCAGCAACAGGCGGCGGTCGCGCAGCAGATGGGTGAGCTGGTCGAGCAGAGAAGCAGGGCGGTTGTCGGCCACGCCCAGCGTATGGGCAATGGTCAAAGTGGCGAGCCGCGGGTCTTCAAGCGTCGCCAGCGGCACAAACCAGACGCCGTCGGGAAAATAGGGGCGCAGCTCACCTGCGGCGCGGACGGCCAGCCGGGTCTTGCCCACACCGGGCGCGCCGACCAGTGTCAGCAGCCGCACATCCTCGCTGGTCAAGGCGGCGACCAGGGCGCTCACTTCACTGCTGCGCCCGACGAACGAGGTGAGGGGCGCGGGCAAATGGCTTGGGCCGGGCGCGACCGGGTCCGGCGCGGCCTGGCCGCGGGCCATCGCCACAAACAGGGGCCGCTCCGCTTCGCCAATCGCGAGGTGGTGGGCCAGCAGCACAGCCAGCTCTTTGGAGGGCCGCCGCTCACCCTCTTCGATCTTCTTGATCGTATCAGGCGAGCAGCCCACGCGAGCAGCCAGTTCAGTCCGCGTCAGGTCCAGCGCACGCCGGCGGCGGCGCACATAGTCGGCAAAATCGGCGGCAGTGTTCACACAGAGGCATTCACTTCAGGCAATTGTACCGGTTTCTGTCCCTCTCTTGTCCCCATTTTACTCGATCCCCTTCCTTCTATCCACTCGCTCAATCGGGCCAAGACCGGCGCGCCGGCGATGGGCTGGGGATGGATTGCAGCGCCTGGGTTGCTTGGGTATAATCCCCAAGCAGGCCGCCTCACAGATTCGGACAGCGCACGGCGAACGGGATGGCTATGGCAAACCCAACAACCGACCTGACGAAGCCGGCGCGGGCACAGAGGGACTCAGCGCCGGAGGCCGGCGCGGCGCTGCCGGCCCCGTTCCGCCTGCTCTTTTTAGGACGCAAGCCGGTCGCTGCTCTCCTGGCGCAGTTCATAGAGGCGGCGTCATCGTCCGGCCTGCGCTGGGAAATGGTCGCCCTGACCAGCCAGAAGGCGGCCCTGCCGGCGCTGCGCCTGGCGTCTCCAAAGCTCTTGCTGGTTGAAGAAAACGGCAGACCGGAAAGCCGGGCGCGCTTCTGCCAGACAGCACGCAACCGCCTGCCGGCCATCGCCATCTTCTCCGTCGGCAAGTATGCCCCCCAACAGCCCGGCCTCTTCGACGGGCACCTGCGCCTTCCTTTTGTCAAAGAGGAAGTCATGGCCCTGCTCGACCGTATCCATGTTCCCCAGACCACCCATTGGCTCCAGCGCGGCCCGCTCCGGCTCGACTTGGCGACGCGCACCGTTTTTACCCCTAACGGCCAGCACCACCTCACGCCCAAACAATGCGCCTTACTCCAGATGCTCATGGCCCACAGCGATAGGGTGGTCAGCCGCAGCGAGATCATGCAGGCGATCTGGAACACCTCCTACATGGCAGACACCCGCACACTGGATGTGCACATCCGGTGGCTACGGGAATGCATCGAGCCGGACCCCTCCAACCCGGTCTACCTCTTGACCGTGCGCGGGCAGGGGTATCAGTTGCGGCTGCCATAATGGCTGTTGACTGCTGACCTTCAGCAACGGCGGCGATCCTGGGCGGCTACGCCAAAGGCGACAAGCGAAACACCGGCCAAGCGAAACACCGGCAAAAGATAAACGCAGCAGCAAGATAAAAAGACCCGCTGCCTATCGGCAGCGGGCCGTCATGGATGCGATTTTGCCGCCGGCCATTAACCCAGGCGCCGGCGCGCCTCAACGACGTTGGGCAGCCGGTCAATCTTGGTAAGGACGCGCGTCAACTGGGCCGCGTTCTGAATCTCCAGTGTGGCGTTGATGATCGCCAGGTTGTCCTTCTGGCCGGTGATGGCCTCGACGCTGACCATATTGATATGCTCATCGGCCACCAGCGCCGCAACATCGCGCATCAACCCCGACCGGTCATAGGCCGCAACCTGTATCTTCACCGGGAAGGTCGCTTCGGGGCGGGCTGCCCACTGCACATCCACCAGCCGGTTCTCCTGGCCCTTGCGCACAATATTGGCAACATTCGGACAGGTGGTGCGGTGCACGGTCAGCCCGCGCCCGCGGGTCACATAGCCCACAATCGGGTCGCCCGGCACCGGGTTGCAGCAGCGCCCTAAGTGAGTCAACAACCCATCCACGCCCTGGACCATAAAGCCGCCGGAGGTGGTGGCCGTGCGCTTGCCGCTGGCGGCCGCCTCGTAAGGGCGCTCTTCCCACAGGCGACGCTCCTGCTCCCGGCGCTCCTGCTCCAACACCCGTGTCGCCAGGTGTTGCGAGTTGATATCGCCGTAGCCGATGGCGGCCAGGAAGTCCTCTACCTTATCGTAGTTGAAGAGCTTCGCCATATTCTCAAAGCTGTCATGGATGGCGAGGCGCTTCATCTCCTTTTCCAACATCTGGCGGCCGCGCTGGATGTTCTCTTCGCGCCCCTGCTTGCGCAGCCAGTTGCGAATCTTGCTGCGCGCCCGCTGGGTAGCGACATACTCCAGGTTGGGGTTGAGCCAGTCACGGCTGGGGCCGCCGCGCTTGGCCGCAATGATGGTGACCTGGTCGCCGTTCTGGAGCTTGTAGTCCAGCGGCACCAGCCGCCCCTTGATGCTGGCCCCTCGACAGCGATGGCCTAGTTCGGTATGGATGGCATAGGCGAAATCAATCGGCGTCGCGCCCGCGGGCAAGTCAATCACGTCCCCCTGAGGCGTAAAGACATAGACCCGATCGTGGAAGACATCGGTCTTCATGCCGTCCACAAACTCGGCCGCGTCGGTTACATCCTGGCGCCACTCCATCAGTTGGCGCAGCCAGGCGATCTTTTCCTGGAAGCGCCGGTCGTGATGGCGCTGCTCCTTATATTGCCAGTGGGCAGCGATGCCTCGCTCGGCGACCTCATGCATCTCGCGGGTGCGAATCTGAATCTCCATGGGCCGCCCGCTGCGCTTGCTTAAAACCGCCGTGTGCAGACTGCGGTACATATTGTCCTTGGGGTTAGCAATGTAGTCGTCAAACTCCCCAGGGATGGGCCGGTAGTTGCTATGGACAATGCCCAGCGCAGCGTAACATTGGGCCTCGGTCTCGACGATGATGCGAAAGCCGTGGATATCGTAGATCTGCTCGAAGTCCACATCCTTGCGCTTCATCTTGCGGTAGATGCTGTAGATGTGCTTGGGCCGGCCCGTCACCTCTGCCGGGATGCCGGCCTTGGCAAGCTCCTGCTCCAGCTCATATTTGACCTTCGCGACCCACTTTTCACGCTCGCCCCGCTTCTGCTGCATGGCGCGCGCCAGCTCGCGGTAGGTATTCGGCTCCAGATAGCGGAAGCTCAGGTCTTCCAGCTCCCACTTGATCTGCCAGATGCCCAGCCGGTTGGCGAGGGGCGCAAAGATGTCCAAAGTCTCGCGGGCGATGCGCTTCTGTTTGTGCTTCTTCTGGGCGCCCAGGGTACGCATATTGTGCAACCGGTCGGCCAGCTTGATGATAACCACACGCACATCGTCCACCATCGCCAGGAACATCTTGCGGAGCGACTCGGCCTTGGCGTCGGCAATCCCCTGTTGCGCGTTGCTCAGCTCGTTGATCCGCTTGAGCTTGGTGACGCCATCCACCAAGTTGGCGATGTCGGGGCCAAAGTGCTCGCGCAGATAGCCCAGGTCAATCTCTGTGTCCTCGGCCACATCGTGGAGCAGCCCGGCGGCCAATGTGTCCGGGTCCATGCGCAGATCGGCCAGGATCGTCGCCACCGCCACGGGATGAAGAACGTAGGGTTCACCGCTCTCACGGAACTGGTTGCGGTGGGCATAGGCCGCCAAGACAAAGGCGCGCAGCACAAGCTCGCGCTCCCGCGCGCCGGAGGCAGCGGGCATGCGCTGCATGAGCGCATCCAGCGCGCGCAACTCCGGCACACCGGGTGCAAGCTGGATGGGGCCAGACTTGTCCACCGCCGGTAACGGCTCCAGTCTGGCGAGGGCAGCGCGCAGATCGGCAAAGCTGGGCGCTGCCGGCAAGGTGGTCACCCCGGCCCTGGCCCCTGTGATTGCCTCCTCGGCGGCATCCTCTTCGATCTCGGCAATGGGAGGCGCATCCACATCCGGCGCGACGCGATCGTCAATCTCCTGGCGCGTCAAAGCCGGCAACGCCAGATCGGGCAGCTCGGTCGCCGGCTCAGAAGCCAACGCCGGAGTCAGCTCCTCGACCGGCACCTCGCCGTAGATGCCATTGGCGTAAGGGAATCCTAAATAGCCGTCGTCAGGATCGTCTTCTATCAAATTCTCTCGGCTTTCCTGCTCGTCTACCGGCGCAACGCCATTGGTAGAGGAGGCCGTCTCCCCAGCGCGGCGAGCAGAATAACGGTTCACACGGTCCACAGTCAAAGGATTTCTATCCGCATCTTCTAGCCCAGCGTCAGCCGGCTCCAAATGGCTAGAACCGGCAGAATATGATGACGAGTGGAGTGACTCTGCCATAGGCGACAACTCCCCTTGAATCACCCACGCCGGCCATCTCTCCTGTCATGTTACGCGGTTTCCCTATTATACCGCCA
>DATLZJ010000174.1:0-3129 GCA_035574055.1 Caldilineaceae bacterium | reverse complement strand
GCGCCTCGCCGCCGCCCGCGCGAACGGCGCGCCGCCCATCCTACACATCTACATCTATAGTAATAGGCGCATGCTGTTCTGGCGACGAGGCGCTTCTCGCGGGGTAAAGGTTGCCTGTTGGCAGCACGGACGGGAGAGTCGTGAGAGCTTGTCGTCTCAGGGCGCAAGAGAATATACTTCTTATCCTGTGGACCTGACTGGCAGACGCTCGCGTCGAGCGGCCTGACCTCTATTCGCTCACCATAACACCCTCTGGAAGTCGTATGGCTACCAAGATCCTTTTCGCCGGGCAGAGCGCCGCCATCCAGGAGGCGGCCAGTCACGAGTCGGTTCGCCATCAGGTTGAGGTCGTCTGCGCCAGCGACGCAGCAGCGGCAGAGAGGCTGCTCAAGGAGAGCGCCCCTGACCTGCTGCTCGCCGAAATGGCACTGCCCGACAAGAGCGGGATCGAGTTGTGCGAGCAGGTTAGGGAGGAGCCTGGTTTCCGCCTCCTGCCCATTGCCCTGCTCGACAGCACGTTCGACCCTTTCCACCAATGGCTGGCGCAGCAGGCCGGGGCCGATGCCTACCTGGTTGTGCCTCTTAAAGCCTGGGAACTGGAGGAGCTTTTGGGGGGGCTTGGTCACAGCGTAGGCGGAAGCAACCCGGAGCCAGGCGAGGCGATTTCGCAGACTGGCGCAAATATGTCCTCAGCACCCAGGGGCGAAGAGGCCGGGGCCGAGAGGCCGGAAGCGCCAGGCATCAACTCAGGCGCGGCGGACGAGCCGGAGCGCACACGGGGATCCCTGGATGCTCAGCCGCTATTGAAAGAAGGAGATGATGAGCCGCTATCAGCAGTCGATTTGACTGACCGCTCTCTGGTTCAACAAGCGCAGAGCTACGACCGCGCCGAGCGTATCGGCCTGGCAACGGTAGGGGTGGCTATCTTGATCACCCTGGGTTTTGTCGCCTTGCAGTCAACCTACCTCTCCGAGCCTCCAACGGATGCGCCGCCGGCAGCAGAACCGCCGCGCCAGTCACCGCCTCCAGGGGAGCAGGCACAACCCGCCCCGGCTCGGATCGGGCAGCAGCAGGCAGATGCCTCATCAGGTGAGCAACCGGCGGAGGGCGCGACTGGCGGGACGGCGAGCGCCGCCGAAGCCAATCATTCGCCAGGCACTGAGGGCGTGAAAGGCAATAGCCGCCGACCCGGAACCCAAGCGGCGGCAAGGCGAGAGCACAGGGCGCATACCGCAAGCACATTCCGCGCCCGCACCTCGACCTCAGGCGCGGCGCGTCAAAGGGATGCGTCCAAAGTTGCCGTCGTTAGATCGCCCGAGGAGCCTATGGCTCATTCTCAACCCACAGCCCGTCATGAGATAGTCAGGGTCGTAGACCCAACTCCGGCAGGTAGCCGTGTAAGAGGAACCAGCAAGCCAGGGCAAAAGGATGATCGCGCAGACCGCGACAGCAAAGACTTTGGGACTAGCGTCAGGCAGGCGGCCGTCTGGTCGGGGAGGAAGATTGGTCAAGGTTTCAGAGGTCTCCGCAAAGGGATAAAGAGATTGTTTTGATTTCGGCGAGGTCGAATTGAGGGTGTAATCTGTCAGCATCGTCCCCAAATGGCGGCTGGCGCTCCCGGTGGGGAATTCCACGCTGAAGCTCAAGGCCATCGCCGGAACCCATGATCCGCGCCGCTCTGTGCGCAGGTTGTGCTTGATCCCGATGCTCGCGTCGCCGATTCCGAGCCTGATCCGCAGGCTTGCGCCAGTGGCATTGAACAGCGCGGTCAAGGGGGACTCTATGCCTCTCTCGGCCCTTTCGATTAGCCCGGCCAAAGCTGCTGAGCCAATAAGGCCACTATGAAAGCGACTAGCACAGTCAAAGGGGTGCCAGCGCGGATGAAATCCACGAACCGATAGCGCCCCGGCCCGTAGACCAGCAAGTTACCATGGCGGCCGATGGGCGTAAGGAAGGCTGCCACCGCCGCCATTGCCACCGTGATCACATACGGCTCAGGCGGCTTGCCTAACGCCTGGGCTAAGGCAACAGCGACAGGGGCAAAAAGGGCCGTCGTAGCGGAATCGGACATGAATTGGGTCAACACGGCCACGACGCCAAAGAGGGCCAGTAAGATCAGTGTCTGATCCCACCCGCTGACGGCGTGATGGAGCCATCCGCCCACTAGGTCTGCCGCGCCGCTTTTCTGCATGGCGGCCCCAAGCGGAATCGCTCCGGCGATAAATACGTAAACGCGGGTGTCAATCGCCCGGTAAGCCTGTCGGGCCGTGAGGCAGCCAGCGAGCACCGTCGTCGCCGCCCCTGCGAGGGTCGCAATCTCAATGGTCAACACATTGAACGCGGCGATGATTATGGTCGCCAGCATGATCAATCCCGCCAGAGGGGCCTTGCGCCGCAAGCGCGCCTCCTCCTGAAATGGGACCATCATCAAGATCGCGCGGTCCCTCTCCACACGGGAAAGGGATGACTCGTCACCCTGTAGGACCAGCACATCGCCCGGGCGCAGTTTCGTCTTCGCCAGTTCCTGTTCGAGCCACCCTTCTTTACGCCAGAGACCAACAATGGCCCCATAGCGCCGCCGAAAATCAATTTCGCCAAGCGTCCGGCCGATCAGCCTGGACCCGGGTGCAATCACCGCTTGCGCCAACTGTTCGGACCTCTCTTCCTGGTCGGCTTCCAGGCGTGGCGGTTCAGGCCCGCTCTGCTTGACCACCGGTTGCAATTCGAGGTCAGGCTCTTGCCGGATGCCGACAATATCTTCGGGCGTCGTGCGAACCAGGAGCACATCCCCCTCGCGTAACCGCCGCCCTTTAAACGGAAGGCGCAGCCGTCGCCCTTCGCGTAACCAGCCCACCACTTTCAGTTGATGGCGTTTGTCCGCTTCCACCTCAGCGACGGTCTTCCCCAGGAAAGGTGAGTCCGGCAAGATCGTGAGTTCCGTAAGGTAATCCTGGAGGCGGAAGCGGTCTGTAGAACCCTCGCCGCCGGGGCGCGCCGGCAGCAGAAAATTCCCGACCAGGAGTACGAACGATGTCCCGACCAGCGAGAGGCTCAGCCCGATCGGCGCAATGGAGAAGATGCCTAACCCCGCCCGGCCGGCCTGCCGCAACACGCCGTCGGCAATGAGGA
>DATLZJ010000173.1:0-8323 GCA_035574055.1 Caldilineaceae bacterium | reverse complement strand
ATTCCTTCTCCGGCGACGGCCTCTTGCAGCATGGCGAGGCTGCCATTGAGAGGGCTGTTGCCCAAGCCCGCCGCTTTGTCGCCGAGGGCGCAGACTGTCTGGATGTGGGTGGGATGTCGACGCGGCCGGGCCATGCGCTCGTAGATGTCGAGGAGGAGCTAGCCCGCGTCATCCCGGTGATCCGCGCCCTGGCCCAAGAGGTCAATGTGCCTATCTCGGTGGACACCTTTCGCGCAAAGGTGGCGCAGGCTGCGCTCGCTGCCGGGGCGCATCTGCTCAACGATGTCTGGGGGTTGCGCTTCGACCCCGACTTGGCTGCTATTGCCGCCCAAGCCTTTGCCCCGCTGATCGTCATGGACAACCGGATGCAACCCGCGGACCCGGCCTATGCCGCCGCCGTCCAGGCTGCACAACATGGGCCATCGCAAGGCGACCTCATCCAGGACATCCGCCAACAGTTGGCGGTTGCGCTGGCGAAGGCAGAGGCCGCCGGTCTGCCTCGCTGGCTCCAGATCGTTGACCCAGGCATCGGCTTTGGGAAAACTCTGGAACAACACCTGGAGTTGATCCGCCGCCTGGACGAGCTGACCGCCTGGGGATACCCGCTCCTCTTTGGCCCGTCGCGCAAGAGCTTCATCGGCAAAGTGCTGGGCGACCTGCCCCCGGAGCAGCGCCTGGAAGGCACCCTCAGCGCCTGTGTCATGGCGATTGAGCGAGGGGCCAATCTCCTGCGCGTTCACGACGTACAAGCCATCGCGCGCGGCGCCCGCTTTGCCGATGCCGTGCTGCGCCCGAAGGCGGCCAAAACAGAAGGCTAGCGCCGGCCTAAGCGGCCTGTGCTTCCATGCCGGCGCCGCGCAAAGTAGGCTGTCACCAAGTCGGTATGGAGGGGCCAGGCGAGCGGCGCCAGCGCGGTGAGAATATGGCGTTCGGAGGCTTCAGGGGTTGGGGTGAAGGGCGGCAAATCCGCGGCGCGCAGACGAGGCGCCTCCCCACAGACAATCAGCGTGCCGTCGGGGGCGCTAAACGCCTCGATGACCTTGATGCTCTTGGGGTCAATGGTGACGCCGGCCTCCTCGCGCAGCTCGCGGGCAGCGGCCTCCTGCCAGCTTTCGCCCAGGTCAATATAGCCGCCGGGCAGCGCCAGCGCGCCCCGCTGCGGCTCGATCGCACGCCGCACCACCAGCACCCCATCGTCCACCGGCTGGAGCAGCACCGTCACCGGGATCGGGTTCTGAAAGCTGGTCTGCCCACAGCGGCGGCAGAGCCGCGGCCAGGGCTGGTCCGGCGCAAAACGCTCGCCGCAATAGGAGCAATAATCGTTTTTGCGATAGACCCGCGCCATGCCCGATCCCGTCGCTGTCTATCCTTTGAGGCCTAGCCCTTAAGGCCCTGAGTGGCGATGCCCTCGATGATGTAACGTTGCAGGACCAGATAGATGACGAAGATCGGGATGATCGCCAGCACCGCCGCCGTGGTGAAGAGGTGGTACTCGATAAAAAACTGGCCCACATATTCGACCAGGCCGACCGTCACCGGATACATCTCGGTTCGTTGCGCCACCACCAACGGCCAGAGCAGGTCATCATACTTGAAGATAAAGACGATGATGGCGAGGGCGGCCAGGTTATGGCGCACCAATGGCAGCACAACCTGCCGGTAGATGCCGAACTCGGTCGCGCCGTCAATGCGCGCTGCGTCCAGCAGGTCGTTGGGCACCGAATACATGGCCTGGCGCATGAGAAAGACGCCAAAGGGAAAGACGACCCAGGGCAGGATCATGCCCCAATAGGTGTTGACCACCGGGATACGCAGCCACTCCTGGAAGCGCAACAGCATCTTGAAGAGCGGCAGTAGGTAGGTGACGAAGGGCACCATCGAGGCCGCCAGGATGAACCAGAAGACCATGTTCCCCAGCCGCGAAGGGTCTTTAACGATCACATACCCGATCAGGCTGCTGGTAAAGACCACGACCAGCGTGGTCCCGCCTGCATAGATAAAGGAGTTGAGGAAGTAGCGGGCAAAGGCCGCCCGCCAGACTGCCGGATAGTTCGCCAGGGTGAAGGTTTCGGGCCACCAGGTCGGGGGGATGGCGCGCAGCTCGGCAGGTGTCTTGAAGGAGGCGATGAGCACCCAATAGAAGGGTAGGAAAAAGACAACCGCCGCCGAGACCAGGACCAGATAAACCGCCAGCCGCCCCACCAGCCGCCAGGTCTTGGCTGCGCTCCAGGCGCGCTCACCGGCGGCCGCCGTGCGCTGCAAGGTCGCTTCGCTCGTGCTCATGTGCTGCGCTCCTTCTCCGGCGATTCGGCTATTCCGTCGCCGTAGGGCCGGAATGGATTGGATCGATCCAATAGACGGTCTCCGGCTCCTCGACCGCCGGAATCTCCAGGTTGACGACGACCGGCTCCTGGTCGCTGCGCACGACCACACAAAAGAGCGGCTCGTCGGCGCTGGCGTTGATCTCCTGGTGGGGGACATAGGGCGGCACGTAGATAAAGTCGCCGGGTCCGGCCTCGGCCACATACTCCAACTGCTCGCCCCAGCGCATCCGCGCCCGCCCCTGCACCACGTAAATCACGCTCTCTAGGTGGCCGTGGTGGTGGGCGCCGGTTTTCGCATCCGGGTGAATGGTGACGGCGCCGGCCCAAATCTTCTGTGCGCCCACACGCGCGGCATTGATGGCCGCGGCGCGCGTCATCCCCGGCGTCTGGGGGGTGTTGAAATCCAACTGGTCGCCTCGCACAACCCGCACCCCATGTGTCCGCCAATCCGTCTGTCCCACCGTTCGTTCCTTTCTTATCTTAACAGCCCACAAAGGGAATTCACCGCAAAGACGCAAAGCACACCAAGGCAGAAGAAGACTGCTCTCTGGTGGTTGTTAGCCAACATGGCCTGAGCCAGCCACCAACCACCTGCCATTTACTCCTTCTCTGATCTTTTCCCCGATCTTTTCCCCGATCTTTTCTCCGATCTTTTCTCCGATCTTTGCATTCTTTGCGTCTTTGCGGTTTTCTCTCCTAGTACTCATACGTCGCCCGGATGAAACGATATTGGAGGTAGCCCACGGCGACCATGATCAGGAAGAAAATCGCCGCCATGGCGCTGCCGTACCCTTCGTGGCTGTAGGCAATGGCCGTATTGAAGATCAAAAAGGCCATCAACGTTGTGGCAAAGTTGGGGCCGCCGCGCGAGCCGCCGCTGCTGTCAATCGTTGTCACATAGACCTCGGTAAAGGCCAGGAAGGCGCTCAAGGTGGTGATGATCACCACAAAGGCGATGGTGGGCATCAGCAGGGGCACTGTAATATGCCAGAAGCGCCGCCAGGCGTTGGCGCCGTCCACCGCAGCCGCCTCGAAATAGGAAGTTGGAATGGACTGGAGGCCCGCCAGGAAGAGCACCATCGCATAGCCGGCCTCCTTCCAGATGCGCATGATCGCCAGCGAGCGTAAGGCCCATTCGCTGCTGTTGAGCCAGCGGATCGGCGGCACATCAATCCAGCCTAATATCTGGTTGAGCAGCCCCTGCGGGCCGGGCAGGTAGATATAGCGCCAGACCAGCGCAACCGCTACCAGCGGCACCACATAGGCGGTGAAAAAGGCGACGGTAAAGACCCCGCGCAGCCACAGGTTGGTAATCGTATTGACCGCCAGGGCAAGCAGCAGCCCGGCGATAACCACCCCCGGCACCACCATCAGGGCAAACGCAAAGGTGACCCGCAACGACTTCCAGAAGATCGGATCGTCAGTGAAGAGCTTCCGGTAGTTCGCTAGGCCCGTGAACTCAAAGATGCCCGGCTCCTTGACAAAGAAGCTCCAATAGAAGGTTTCCAGAATCGGAATCCAAAGCATCACAGTCATGAAGGCGAAGGCCGCAATGAGCACAATCCGCCCCATCGTGTGCTTGGGTAGCCACTGTTCTGTGGTCATGCGCGCTGTCCTTTACCGAGCTTCCTACCGGCGCCGGTGGAGGCCGGCGCCGGTCACATTACGGTTCACCCGACCACCGTCAGCCACTGGGGATTGGCCTCATAGTCGGCCGCGCTCAAAATACTCCACTGCGGGTTGGCGTTGAGGAACTCATTCCCCGCCTGCTCCTCACGCTGGAGCACAGTGGTAATGTCCTCGCCCTCGTCACGGATGGCCGGGGTAATGCGGTTGGTTATATCTACCAGCTCCAGGGGCCAGAAGCCGGCATCTACCGAATTCTCAGGCCGGTTCTTGATGGCGATGGCGGCCCAGCGTGGGCCGGACTCCTCCGAGAAGGCCGGGTCCTCCCACATGGCGCGCAGGCTGGGCTGGATGCCGCGCAGCTTGCAGTACTTGCTCAGGTAATCGGGGCTGAGCAGGTAGCGATAGAAGGTAATGGCCGCATCCAACATGGCATCGTTCTGGGTCGTGAGGGTAAAGCCCACATCCGGCCCTCGCCGGCCATAGGGCGGCTCGCCGTTGATCGAGGGCGGGATGAGGATGCCCCAGTCAATTTCCGGGTACTGGGTCTCCATCTGGCCGTTGAACCAGGTCCAGTTATAGAGGGTGACGGCGTTGCCGGCGCCAAAGCGGTCGCGCGAGATGATCCCCTCGGCGATGCTGTCCAGCCGGTGTTCATTGTAGATACCCATGATGAACTCCCACGCCTGGACGCCGACCTCATCGGCCAGCCGGATGCTGTCCTTGGTGGGGAAGGGGTTGCCGTCAATCGGCCCGGCAAGTTGGTAACGCAGGTCCTCGTAGATCGAGAACTCGTTGGCAAAGATGCCCAACCCGCCGCGCACCAGCGTCTCGCCATCCCATTGGGTGACCTCCTTTGCCCACAGCAGGAAGTCATCCCACCGGCTGGGGATATCCTCCGGCGAGTAGCCTAGCTCCGCCAACAACCCGGCATTGTAGAAGAGTGCAGCCGAGAAGACGCCATTGGGCAGGCCATAGTAGCGGCCATCGTCTGCGCCCTGGGGTAGCCGGTAGAGAAAGGCCGTCAACTCGCCCATCTCTTCGCTGACATTGATCACCTCATCCGGGATCGGGCGCAGCACTTCTTGCTTGGTCAGTGTGTCCAGGAAAGTTTCGTCAATGGAGGAGACATCGGGCGCGTTGCCGGCGGCGTTCGCCGTCAATAGCTTTTGCTGTAGCTCCGCTTCGGGAACAAACTGGAGGCTGACGCGAATATTGGGATTCTTGCTCTCGAAATCGGGGATCGCTTCCTTCTCGGTCATTTCGTTGATGGTGCGCCGGTCGGTGAACCAGGCGATCAGCTCGGTGGCGGCCTCGCTGCCGGTGGGGCCGGCCGCGCCCGTATCCGCCGGGGCCGGCGCGGGGCTACACGCCGCCGCCAAACCGGCGACAGTCATTCCGCCCGCCAAGGCTAGAAATTGCCGTCTCGTCACCATAGACGCCGACTTGGATCGGTGGGTCATACCAAGGTCTCCTTTGTGATGGGAACAGCAGATCGACGACCGCACAACAAGCGCAATCGGCAGCCGGCCTTTTGCCGCGATTGGGCGACAAGGATGAAGAGGGCGAGGCCGGCGTGCTGCAAGGCAGCGCGCACCGCACGGGGAGACCCCAGGGCCGGAAAAGGAGCAAGCCGCTGGGGAGCGGCGTCAGGAGTGTCTCACCCGACGAATTCGCGCTGGCCGCTGCCGGCGCCAATGTATCACAGGTCAGGCAATCTATCAACTCAAACGTTAAAATCGCTCCACGCACTCTCGACCCTCAACAGATCAGACCCTTGCAGCATGGACATAACCGAAGGTTCTGGTATAAGCTAAAAGAATGGCCGAGAATGATCTGCGGAATGGAGCCAGTCGCGGCACGCTCAACCACATGGCTCACTGGGGCTTTGACTTGAGCGATGCCCCCCACAACGACAGCCCCGGCGGGCGCCTCCTGCTGGTGGGGATGCGCCCGACGCCGACCTATGCCCACTACGATCCGGAGCGGCTGGCGCTACACATCCTCGACAGTCGCGGCCTGGCCGCGCCGGTGACGCTCGACCGGAATGCGTCCCTCCACAGCGAGCAGCGCGTCTGCCCTGGATTTGTCACCCTGAGCGACCGGTTGGACAAGCACATTCACTTTTACTGCTATGGGGGCACGCTCGAAGCGGTTCATGTCAGCGAGCCGGCGACTTATACACTCTATGTGCTCGAATCGCCGGCCCCAATCCTCGCCCTTCACCCGCTGCTGGTCCAAGGGGAGACCGACCAACTGGCCCAGAGCAGCGAGGCGCTCTTTGCCCGGCTGCGCGCCCGGATGAACGGAGGGCAGAGCGAGTTCTTGGCCCGGTTGGCGCGGGTCGAGCCGCTTCAGCTCTACGCAGGCTGTATCGAGTCGCTTTGGTCTATGTACCGCTGCTCTGCGACGCTCCCCACAACCTTCGCCGGCTTCTATGCCCTGCTCCAGCGGGAGCGGCGCTGGCTGGCGCGCCTGAATTCGGGAGGAGTGTACCAACGCCCCCTAGAGCAGCTCTTGGCGGGCGCGCCGTCCACCGCAAGTTGACACAACCACCGGCCTTTCCTATACTGACCCCGCACACAACGCATGTCCGGCCTTTCGACTGGCGCCTGCAGGAACGTGGAATTGACCACGGGGAAGAAAGACCGGAACCATTGCCATCAGTCGCACGCCTGGGCTGGGCAGCCGCACCCGTTGGCAGGGGTGGGCTGCCTTTTTCATTTGTGGCCTGACCAGCAAAGAAAGGACCTCGTTATGTCGCCTTGCGCCTTGCTTTCCGTCTCCGACAAGAGCGGCCTGGTTGACTTTGCCCGTGACCTTGCCGCTGCGGGCGTCTCCCTGATCGCCAGCGGCGGCACCGCGCGCACCCTGTCCGACGCAGGGCTGCCCGTCCGAGCCGTAGAGGATGTGACCGGCTTCCCTGAAATCTTGGGAGGCCGGGTCAAGACCCTACACCCGGCGATTCATGGCGGCATCCTGGCCCGGCGCACCCAGCAACATCTGGCCGAACTGGCACACCATGCCATTACGCCCATTGACCTTGTGGTGGTGAACCTCTACCCCTTCCAGGCGACCGTCGCCCGGCCGGATGTGACCCCCCAAGCCGCCGTAGAAGAGATTGATATCGGCGGGGTGGCCCTGCTGCGCGCCGCCGCCAAGAACCATGAAGCAGTGACGGTGGTCTGCGACCCCGCCGACTATGCCGAGGTCGCCGCCGCCTTTGCCGCCGGCGGCCCCACACCGGCGCTGCGCAAGCGGCTGGCCCTCAAGGCCTTCCGCCATACCGCCGCCTATGACGCGGCCATTGCCGCCTACCTGGCCGGCCAAGTAGAGGAACAATCCCAGGAGCCAGACGAGGCGTCGCTCGTACAACCGGACGCGCTGCCCGCGCAGCTTCAACTAGACCTGCGCCTGGTCCAGCGCAACCGCTACGGCGAAAACCCCCACCAGCAGGGCGGTCTCTACGCCTATGCCGGCGAGGATGCGCCTTTTGCTGTGCTGCACGGCAAGGAGATGAGCTACAATAATTGGCTGGACCTGGACGGCAGCTGGCAGGCGGCCCAAGATTTCCCTGACCCGACCGTGGCGATCATCAAGCATGGCAATCCCTGTGGCCTCGCCAGCGCCGCAACGCTGGCTGAAGCCTATGAGAAGGCGCTGGCCTGCGACCCGGTCAGCGCCTTTGGCAGCATCATTTCGGTGAATCGCCCGCTGGACCTGGAGACCGCGCAGCGCATGGCCTCGCTCTTTATCGAGGTGGTGGCGGCCCCTGCCTATGACGACGACGCGCTGGCGCTCTTGCGGCAGAAGAAGAACCTCCGCATTGTCCGGCCTACCGGCGTTGCCCTGCGCCCCCTGAGCCTGCGCAGCATCTACGGCGGTGTGCTGGCGCAAGAGATAGACGCCAGCCAGGCCGACATGGACCCGGCCAACTGGCAGGTGGTGAGCAAGCGCCAACCGTCTCCCGCTCAACTTGCCGATCTGGCCTTTGCCTGGCGCGTCGCCCGCTGGGTCAAGAGCAACGCCATTGTCTTTGCCCGCAACCGCGCCACGGTAGGCATCGGCGCAGGCCAGATGAGCCGGGTGGACTCGGTGATACTCGCCGGTCATAAGGCGCAGGACAGGGCGCGCGGCGCGGTGATGGCGTCCGATGCCTTCTTCCCCTTCGCTGATGGCATCGAGGAGGCGGCCAAACACGGCATCACTGCGGTGGTGCAGCCGGGCGGCTCCGTGCGCGACAACGAAGTGATCGCAGCAGTAGATAACCTGGGGCTGGTGATGGTCTTTACCGGCGCCCGCCACTTCCGCCACTAAGGTCATGTGTGTTCGCGTTCAATCCGCAGGCCAGCCGCCATGAACAACCGGCAGCC
>DATLZJ010000172.1:0-3707 GCA_035574055.1 Caldilineaceae bacterium | reverse complement strand
CAGCAGGCCGTTAAGTTTAAAGCAACAATATCGTGATATATTTTTTGAATTTAGTGATTGACATTTTGAAGTAAAGCTGGTACACTATAGCACATCCGTGCTAAACTGGCCCCGCCGGCGCGGCGAGTACAGCGCCATTTACATGCCATTTGCAGGAGCGGAACCAATGACTAAGCTCTTCTACTCTGTTTTAGCGAACACACTGGTCGCCTCCATCACCAATACCTTCGTCTGGTTTGCCGTCACCTTCTGGGTTTATCTCCAGACCCGGTCAGTGATCGCCACCTCGGTCATGGCCGGCATCTATACCGTGACCGTCGCCTTCTCTGGCTTTCTGCTCGGCTCGCTGGTGGATCGCTATCCCAAGAAGACGGCGATGATGCTCTCCAGCCTCGGCTCCTTCTTATTGTACGCCATCGCCTGTGCGCTCTACATCTCGACCCCAGAGGAGGTCTTTAGTAACCCGTCCAGTGTTCAACTTTGGGCCTTTGTCGTGTTGATTCTCACCGGCGCGATTGCCGGGAATCTGCGGGGGATCGCCCTGGTGACGCTGATCACCCGCTTCTTTCGCGAGGAGGAGCGGGACAAGGCCAACGGGCTGGTGGGCAGCGCTAATGGCGTGGCCTTCCTGGTCGGCTCTATCGTGAGCGGCATGATCATCGGCTTTCTCGGCGTGGTGGGGATGCTTGTGAGCGCCCTGGCGCTGACCCTGCTGGTCATCGTTCACCTGTGGTCGCTCGCGATTCCAGAGCAGGAAGGTAGCCATTCGGAAGCCCACACCAACAGCGTCGATCTGCGCGGCACGATCCAGGCCATCCAACTCGTCCCTGGGCTGTTCGGGCTGATCTTCTTCCACACCTTCAACAACTTCTTGGGCGGCATCTTCATGGCCTTGATGGACGCCTATGGCCTGGAACTGGTCTCGGTGCAGGTATGGGGCGCTCTGTGGGGCTTCTTAAGCCTGGCCTTTATCCTAGGCGGCCTGATCGTCGCCAAGAAAGGCTTGGGGAGAAATCCGCTGCAGACGCTCTTTCTAGCCAACATCGCCATTTGGACCATCTGCATATTCTTCACCATCCAAGCATCTATTGTCCTGTTCACAGTCGGTATGTTTATCTTCCTGTGCCTAATGCCTGTGATCGAGGCGTCAGAGCAAACCATCCTCCAGAAGGTGATCCCGCCGGATCGGCAAGGCCGGGTCTTTGGGTTTGCCCAGAGCGTCGAGCAATCCGCCACACCGCTCACGGCGTTTCTGATCGGCCCCATCGCCCAGTGGTTCTTCATCCCTTACATGACGACAGGCGCGGGCGTGGCGCTGCTCGGCGGCTGGTTTGGTACGGGGGTGGATCGTGGGATGGCGCTGCTCTTCACCGTGGCGGGTTTCATTGGGCTGCTGGTCACGCTGTTTGCCATGGGGTCTCGCTCCTACCGGGCGCTATCAAGCATCTACCAACGTGAAACGGCGGCAGACGAGGATTTGGTCGGTGAGGTGGGTGAATTGCAGTTGACAGGGGAGTGTGGGTAGGAGAGGCCGCCGACCGACATCCGCCCTTGTCATGTCATCCGCCCTTGTCATGTAGCGAACCGATGTAGCGAATCCATGTAACGGTTGTAGACCGGGCCAAGCGGCTGGCGCCAGTGCTGACCGGCCATCGAGACCCACCCATGCCCAGGCCCGAGTGAGGTATTCGCGGCGACGAACTGTATCTAGGAACATCCATTCACTACAGCAACAGGAGAGTAAAGTATGGCAACCATCCAACGGATCACCCCCCACTTGTGGTTCGACAACCAGGCTGAAGAAGCGGCCAAGTTCTACACCGCTATCTTCAAGAACTCCGGCATCGGGAGCATGACCCGCTATGGACACGAAGGGCGCGAGATTCACGGTCGTGAGGCCGGAAGCGTCATGACGGTGGAGTTCGCGCTGGAAGGGCAGCAATTCATCGCCCTCAACGGTGGTCCGGTCTTCCGGTTCACCCCTGCCATCTCCTTTTTCGTGAGCTGCGACACGAAGGAGGAGGTTGACGAACTGTTCGGGAAGCTCGCCGATGGCGGCGCTATCTTGATGCCTCTCCAGGCCTATCCGTTCAGCGAACGGTTCGGTTGGGTCCAGGACAAATACGGCCTCTCGTGGCAACTGATGCTGGGGTCTCGTACCCAGAAGATCGCGCCCTTCCTGCTGTTCGTCGGGAAACAGCACGGCAAAGCCGAGGAAGCCATACGCTTCTACACATCCGTCTTTCCCAACTCGCGGGTCGAGCATATTCAGCGCCATGACGGCCAGCAGGAACCGGCAGGCACTGTGGCATACGCCGTCTTTACCCTGGACGGCCAGGACTTCATGGCGATGGAGAGCGCGATGGAGCACGCCTTTACCTTCAATGAGGCGATCTCGCTGCTGGTCACGTGCGAAACCCAGCAAGAAGTGGACTACTACTGGAATAAGCTGTCGGCGGACCCATCGGCGGAGCAGTGCGGTTGGCTCAAGGATCGCTATGGGGTGTCGTGGCAGATCGTCCCCACGGTGGTGTCGGAGTTATTGAGCGACCCCAACACTGAGCGAACCGAGCGGGTGATGAAGGCGCTCCTGCAGATGAAAAAGCTCGATATTGCGGCGTTGAGAAGGGCATACGAAGGGGAGTACACAAGGTAAGCTCGAAAATCGGCAGCGCGAGATTCACAATCCAGCGATTCACAATCCAACGGAGGAAGCGATGAGCGAGGTACGAGTGTTGGTCGGCACGCGCAAGGGCGCTTTTATTCTGACCTCGGACGAGCAGCGTGCGCAGTGGGATGTCAGCGGACCCCACTTTGCCGGCTGGGAGCTCTACCACATGAAAGGATCGCCCGCCGACCCCAACCGCATCTACGTTTCACAGTCCACCGGCTGGTTCGGGCAGTTGATCCAACGTTCGGATGACGGCGGCCAAACGTGGCAGCCGGTGGGCAATGAGTTCGTGTACGAGGGTGATCCCGGCACCCACCAATGGTTTGACGGCACACAGCGCCCGTGGGAGTTTAAGCGCGTCTGGCATCTTGAGCCGTCGCTGGCCGATCCGGACACGGTCTATGCCGGCGTCGAAGATGCAGCCCTGTTTCGCACGAGCGACGGCGGCCAGACCTGGCAAGAGCTTTCCGGGCTGCGCGAGGTCAAGGGGCACCTCTGGCAGCCGGGCGGGGGCGGCATGGGCCTCCACACCATTGTGCTGGACCCGAACGACCCCGATCGCATCTTCATTGCCATCTCTGCGGCGGGCGTCTTCCGCACCGACGACGGCGGCCAGACCTGGCGACCGGCCAACAACGGCCTCAAGTCCCAATTCGAGCTGCCGGACCCCAACGCCGAGGTCGGCCACTGTGTCCACTGTATCACCATGCACCGCGCTCGCCCCAACGTGCTGTTTATGCAGAAGCATTGGGATGTCATGCGCAGCGACGATGCGGGCGAGTCGTGGTATGAGGTCAGCGGCAACTTGCCGAGCGATTTCGGCTTCCCCATTGCGGTCCATGCCCATGAGCCGGAGACCATCTACGTGGTGCCGATCAAGAGCGATACCGAGCATTACCCGCCCGACGGCAAGCTGCGCGTCTATCGCAGCCGGACGGGCGGGAATGAGTGGGAGGCGCTCACCAAGGGGCTGCCACAGAGCAACTGCTACGTCAACGTCTTGCGCGATGCGATGGCCGTTGACTCGCTGGAGTCG
>DATLZJ010000171.1:0-4006 GCA_035574055.1 Caldilineaceae bacterium | reverse complement strand
CAGAGGGGGAGTTGCGGAAACGCGCTTACAAACTCGACCGCGCGCTGCATCACCGTATCGGTGCTGCCGCCATAGTAGCCGGAGACCACGCCGACGACGGTGCCGATGACCACGCTGATCACCGTGCCGAAGATGCTCATGGTCAGCGAGATGCGCCCGGCCTCACAGGATTTGCCCCACAGGTCACGGCCCAGTTTGTCCGTGCCGAGCAGATAGAGCTTGTAGTCCCCCTCCACGCCCAGCAGATGAATATCGGTCGGGATCAGCCAGAGCAGCTTGTATTCCCAGCTCCGCACGAAAAAGCGGATCGGGATCGGGTTTTCCTTGTCCTCCGCCCATTCCGGCGCAAAAGTTTGTGGATCAAGGGTAACGACCTGGGGATAGGTGAAGGGGCGCAGGTGGAAGTTGCCTTCCTCATCAATGAAGTGAATCCGGCTGGGTGGGATAAAGGCATTGGACATGATCACTTCATCAAGCGGATTGGGCGAGAAGAACTCGGCCAGGAGGGCGAGCATACAGAGCATCAGCACCAGCAGCCCGCCCAGGATGGCCGCTTTGCTCCGCTTGAAGCGTCGCCAAACCAACTGGCCGTAGCTTTCGTGTCGTTCCGTCAGCTCCAGCGCCGGGCGTGGGATGACCGATCCTCGCTCGCCTGCGGCGCCGATTCTTCTCGCACTGCCGACTGCAGCATCCATTGGCGCTCCTCCTCAACACGCAACGCCTATCGCGTTGCGCTATCCCAATCTGTATCTCAGGTCAGGCATTCCCTTGTGGCATCCTGAACTTGTGGATGCCCGAGGCGGGCAAGGACAAGACCGCCTCGCCCTAGCTGTAGCGGATGCGGGGGTCCAGCACCGCCATCGAGAGATCGGCGATCAGGTTGCCAATCACGATCAGCGTGCTGATCATCAGCAAGAAGCCTGCCGACAAATAGATATCTTGCGTTACCAGGGAATCATAAAACATGGGGCCGGCCGATGGAATATTGAGGATGATGGCCGCCTCCAACTCCCCCTGGATCATGTAGGGCAGCACGGTCCCTTGATAGGCAATCACCGGGTGCAGCGCATTGGGCACTGCATGGCGATTGATCACTGCCCGCTCGCGCAGCCCCTTGGCCCGCGCGGTGGTGACATATTGGGCGTTCAGCACATCCAGCAGGTTGCCGCGCATGGTGCGCATGTTGCGGGCGATGCCGCCCAACCCGGCGATCAAGATCACCGGCCAGACATGCTGGATCAGGTCCACAAACTTCGCCCAGGACCACGGCGCGACCACATATTGGGGCGAGAAGAAGGAGGTAATATGGGTCTGCCGGAAGGTAAAGACCAGCATATACATGATCACCAGGGCGATAAAGAAGCGGGGCAACGAGCTTAAAACAAAGGCGAAGATGGCCGAGAGATTGTCGGCCCACCCATATTGGCGCGTCGCGGTGTAAATCCCCAGCGCAATGCCGATGACGGTTGAAATCAGGTGTGCAGCCAGCGCCAGCATCAACGTCTTGGGCAGGCGTTCCCAGATCAGTTGGCCGACGTCTCGGCGATAGGCAAAGGAGAAGCCGAACTCCCCTCGGGTAACAATGCCCTTCACCCAGTTAATATATTGGATATGCATAGGCTTGTCCAGACCATATCTGGCCCGGATCATTTGGGTCGCTTCTTCTGCCTTGTCTTCGGTCATGCCCGCGTTGCTGATCAAAAAGGTCTTGTAGGTGCTGGCAAAGTCCCCTGGTGGAAGCTGGATAATAATAAAGGAGACAATGCTGATGCCGATCAGCAAGATGATCGAGATGCCAAGGCGCCGCAAGAGATAGGAGATCATGGGGCAAACCGTCCTGTCGAACAGTCTTATCGTCTAGCCGGGCAGGGATAGGCGGCGGTTGATCGCGCCATGACCGCAGCCCACCCCTGCCTTTGTCTACTCGCTGAAGCGCTGCGCCAAGGGGCGCGGGTGGTAGCTATCGTCCCCTGGCGCAGCGGGTTGACCGGTGGTCCCAGTCACTCTGACTCGTAGATCGGGATGGTGTTGGGCCGCACCTGCGGCTGCTGCTCCTCCACCGGTGTCCAGATCTGCTCAGAAAGCACCGCATCCTCAACCCATTGGTAGAGGAAGGTTGGCGTGCCGCCGGGCACATTCTTGAAGCGTTTGGCCAGCGCCAGACCATAGCGGCCAATGATGACGCCGACCGCGTAGTTGTGCTCGGTGAAGATGCGGTTGTACTGGTTGATCAACTCCTTGCGCTGGGCCGTATCGCTTGAGGTGCAGTACTCGTTGATGATATCTACCATCTCCTGCTCCCAATCGCGCAAGACCCGCGTCCCTTCGCCTTCGCGGTTCCAGTTGGGCGTTGTTCTGGACATCGGCCCCAGGTCGTTGCAGCGGGTGAAGGGCAGCGCAAACTCCTGGCCGCCGCGCACCACCTTCAGGTCCCACTCGCCGGTGGTATCCTCTTCTTCGATGGCCTGGCTGGTCTTGGGGCGCATGTTGATCTGGATACCGACGGCGCGGAACATAGAGACCAGCGACTCGCCGATGTTGGTGGTTTCCTGGGCATCCTCCGATGTGGTCATCGCCAACACCAAGTCCTGGCCGGCCAGCGGCCCTTCCGTCCAGTTGAGGATGCCGTTGCCGTCGGTGTCCTCCAGCCCTAGCTCGGCCAAGAGCTGCTTGGCGAGGTCTACATTATAGGGATAGTAGACCACCGAGCTGCTCTCGAACTCCGGCGAGCCGGGATAGACGCCGCCAGCATAGGCGCGCAAGAAGGGGCCGCGCATGATGGATTGGGCAATGCCGTCGCGGTCAATGGCATGGCTCAACGCCTGGCGGAACTTGTCCTCGCGGAAGAGGGCGCGCACCGCCTGATCCCGCTCATCGGTGACGCCCAGCGTTTCCGACTGGTTGACCTGGAGGTAGAAGGCCAGCAGCTCCGGCCCCCAGTTCATGATGAAGTGGGCATCCGGCTCTTGGGCGCGCTTGAGCGCCTCGACAAACTCGCTGGCCGGGTTCTCCAGGTTGGTGTGGTCACAGCCGCCTGACAGCGTACAGAGCGTGCGGCCCACGCCGCTTGGCCCCTTCTGATAGACTGCTTCGTCAATGTAGGGGAGCTGGTTGCCCGCCTCGTCTACCTTCCAGAAGTAGGGGTTGCGGCGCATGATCAACAACTCGTCGGTGCGATACTCCACCGCGGCCCACGGCCCCATTGTGACCTGGGGCAGATGGTCGGGCGGCAGGGCATCCGCAAAGGCCCGGTAGTCGGTGTCGGGGTCGTACTTGGGGTGGAGCGGCTGCAAGATATGGGAGGGGGAGACGTTGAAATCGCCCTCATCCATGTAGTAGAACAGGTGGACCGGCTTTGGGCCGCCAAAGGTCCAGCGGATGGTGAAGTCGTCCACCTTTTCCAGCGTCGCCGGTGTACCGTTGATGGTGAAGGCATCGGCCTTGACGCCAAAACGCACGACGTTCGGGTCGGAAATCAGGTCTTCCCAGGTGAAGATAACGTCGTCGGCGGTGAAGAGATCGCCATCGGACCACTTGGCGTTCTCGATCAGGTGCATGGTCAGTTGCGTGCCGTCCTCGCTCCACTCCCAACTCTTGGCGAGGTTGGGCAGCGGCTCGATGTCCTGGTTTACCCGGTAGAGCGGCCCGGTCTTGACCAGCGCCTGATAGTTGAAGGACATGGCCTCGATGCCGAACCAGCCGGAGGTGACGCCCGCGCCGTTGTTCCAGCCGGCGGTGGGGCAGGCCGAGAAGTCACGCCACACATCGCCGTAGACGCCGATGCCATCGGACATGCCCGACTCCAGGATCACCTGGGGTTCTGTGGGCAGCCGTTCCTCGACCGGCGGGAGCAGCCCCTGCTCCACCAGCTCTGTGACCCATTCCGGCTCATGATATTCCGGGAGCGCCTTATAGGTCAGAATTTGATCAATGGAGAGGCGTTCCACCTCAACGCCGCCCAGGTCCAACTCCGGCGGCTCAGGATAAGGGGCTGCGCCCAGGGGCA
>DATLZJ010000170.1:0-4892 GCA_035574055.1 Caldilineaceae bacterium | reverse complement strand
GGACATAGGCTTCCAGCTTGACCATGCGCCCCTCGGCGTCTACCAACCCATCTACCGTGACCACATAGGCGCCCGGCTCAACAGGGCCGATGACACAGGCAAATTCGCCGACTTCCGGCGCGCTGCCGGTGCGCGCCGGCTCGCTGCTCCAGTCGCCGGAATGCGCCCGGACCGGCAGGTTGAGATAACCATCCACCGCGCAGCGGATATAGCCTCCCTGGCCGGGAGGCGCTTCCTCGGTGCGCACCGTATAGCCCCAGCCGGCCAACGTCAGCTCCACCTCGCGGCGGTTCCTGCCGTCCAGGACAATGCCGTCTACATGGGCGCCGCTGTGCGCGCCGAAATTGCCCTGGACGCGCACATTGTAGGAGCCGGGCGGCAAGTCCACGAAGCGGAAGGCGCCGTCATCTTTAGCCATGGTGACCCACTCTTCGCCGTCGCTGGTGCGGAGCAGCATCACCACCGCGCCTGCGCCGCCGCGCACCCGGCCGCCCAGGGTGCTGCCGCTGGCGTAACTCTGGCTCTCGGCCAGGTTCAGGTTTACCGTGGCTTCCTCCTGCCCCGGCAGCAAGTTGATCGGCTGTGCGATGGCGGTGCCCTCGACGCGCAGCGTGTAGTTGCCGGGCAGCAGATCGGGGATGACATAGCGGCTGTTGGCGTCGAGCTGGGTGCGGGCGACCTCGACGCCCCCTTTTTCCAGGACAAGGGTACGGCGGTCGCCGGCATGGAGCACTGCGCCATGGAGGGTGGCGCGCGCGCCGACAGGGATGCTTCCCTGCCAGCGGCGCACCACTTTGGGTTCCGCCTTGAGCGCGCGCACGATGGGCAGCGCGCCGCCGGGCCAGCGCTCGCTGTACCAGGCGTGATGCTCGCACCAGGCGCTGGCGCTGCCCAAGACAGCGTTGCCCAGCAGCCAGAAGGCGGTGCAGAAGTAGTAGTCGGGGGCGGGCTGGAAGCGGGTACTGGAACCCATCATCACCCTGGCGCACTCCAGCGTCTGGGCCAGGTGTAAGTCGGGCGTTGTGGCCGGATAGCGGGGGTCTACATCCTCGCCGACGATATAGCCGCACTCGGTGGAGAGGATGGGGATGCTGCGCCCCAGATGGCGGCGGTTGCGGGCGTCGAAATACTCATAAGCCAGCCAGCAGGCGTTGTCGTCCATGATGGTGGCGCCGGGGTTGCACCGCTCCAGGCGGAGCCGGTTGACCTCCTGCAAGGTGCGCCCGCGCCAGGCATCTTCTCCCCAGGACTCGGCAGCGATGGTCTGGTAAAACCGTTGGGTGTAGGCGGCGCCTTCTTGATTGCCGATGTCATAGGGGTAATCGGGCGGGCGGTTGCGAGCGTAGTTGTGGATCGCCTGCCAGACGGGGCCGTTGAAGAGGTCTTTGCGCCCGCGCGCCACGATCTGCCCGACCAAATCCCAGCGGCTGCCGTTGGAGACGGCGGGCACCCCCGGCATCCCGCCTCGCTCCAGGATCAGCTCCATGTTGATGATGGTGTTTTCCACCACCAGGTCTATCCCATTAGCGGGGACGCGTCCGCCCTTCCACTCGCCGTCCCGGTCCGGCTCGCTGTTGAACTCGAAATAGCGCACCCCAGCGCGGATCATGGCCTCGAGGTGGACGATCTCACGAATGTCGAGGGTGGAGGGGTTGGGGCTGGGCCGGTAGAGACGGACGATGGGCATGATGCCCTCGGCCAAGAGCAGCTCGGCAAAGTCAATCGCGCCGTCGTGGTTGAAGATCTTCACCCACTTGACGCCCATCGCCTTCAGCTCCGGAATCCAGAAGTCCCGGATTTTGCCGATGCCAATGGCGCTGGCGAAGCCCACTGTCCAGTGGACGCCAATGCCGGTGTCGTTGGCGGGGCGAGGATACTCGTGCAGCTCCATCGAACCTGTCCGTCTCCCTGGCTGGCCGCGTCGCTGGCGTAGATGGCCCGACGCAGTGATCATCCCGCATTATAGCGACAGAACCGCGCAGTGTCGAACCCCAGCCGCGGCTGCCGCAGGGCCTCGCGAATACAAGCTAGGCCCCAGGTGAGTTGCGGCGTTGGGCTAGGTCACTCCGGACAAGCCGCATCCCCCACGGCCATTCGCTGTGTATCCCTGTGTTGATGTTTAGTTTGCCCACTCTGCTCAAATACGGTATTGTATGGCGACATTGTGTTACGATGAAGGTATGGAGCCTATCAACGCGCCCAGTGGGGAAGCTCAACACTCCCCGGCCCAACTTGATCTGGAGAGCCTGCTTGCCGAGCGCCTGCGCGGCGGGCTGCCGGGTCATTTGGGGCTGGAGCTGGTCGCCGTGCGCCCTGGATTCCTCTGTCTGGCCCTCTCCATCGGCGAGCGCCATATGGCCGCCAACGGCTACCTCCACGCCGGTACGGTGGTGACGCTGGCCGATACTGCCTGTGGCTTCGGCTGTATGGCGAACCTGCCCGAAGGCGCACATAGCTTCACAACCATCGAGCTGAAGAGCAATTTTCTCCGCACCGCCACCCGTGGCCGGCTGTACGCCGAGGCGCAATTGGTCCACGGTGGGCGGCGTACCCAAGTCTGGGATGCTACTGTCTACGATGAGGACCGGCGCCCGCTGGCCCTCTTTCGCTGTACCCAGATGCTCCTCTATCCGGAGCAACGGTCTACCCGGCTACAGGGATAAGTTGCGTACATGTAAGTTGCAATACATGTAAGTTACATAGACGAAAAAGGGGCGGTGAATCCTGTCCTGAACCAATATTTACCGGGTCAACGTTGGCTAGACACCGGTATGCCAGATGGATGATTGGGTGAAGCGTGTTCGCTTGTATGATCGGCCCATATGGGCCAGCAGCGGCTGGGGTCAGGGCGGCTGCGGTTAACGTGGCTGCGGTTAACGTGGGTGAGGTAAAGAATGCAAATCGTTCAAACCATCGGCGAGCGGGTGCTGCGTAATGTCCAGCAGGTGATCGTCGGCAAGGATGCTGAAGTCCGGCTGACGTTGCTGGCGATGCTTTGTGAGGGACATCTACTCATTGAGGACGTGCCGGGCGTGGGCAAGACCATGTTGGCGCGCGCCATTGCGCGCAGCATCGGTTGCACCTTCCGCCGCATCCAGTTCACGCCGGATATGTTGCCCAGCGATGTGACCGGCGTCAGTATTTACAACCAGAAGACCATGGAGTTCGAGTTCCGGCCCGGCCCCATCATGGCGCAGATCGTCCTGACCGACGAGATCAACCGGGCCACCCCCAAGACCCAATCGGCGCTCCTGGAGGCGATGGAGGAGCGCCAGGTCACGGTGGACGGCAAGACCTACCCCATGGCCCGGCCTTTTTTGGTGCTGGCCACCCAGAACCCGATTGAGTACGAGGGCACCTTCCCCCTGCCCGAAGCCCAGGTGGACCGCTTTATGATGCGCATTCACCTGGGCTACCCCGGCAAGAACCACGAAATCGAGATGCTGACCCGCCAGACCGACCACCACCCGATCCAAGACTTGCAGCAGGTGGTGGCGCTGGAGGAGTTGCTGGAGGCCCAGCAGGCCATCCGCGGCGTCTATGTGGATGACCTGGTCAAGTCCTATATTGTGGACCTGGTGACGACGACCCGTGACCACCCGGATATCTACCTGGGCGCCAGCCCGCGCGGCAGTCTCGCCCTCTTTCTGGCCGCACGCGCCCTGGCCGCGCTGGAGGGACGGGACTTTGTGCTGCCCGATGATGTCAAGCGCCTGGCCGAGCCGGCCCTGGCCCATCGCCTGATCATCAGCCCGTCGGCCCGCATCAAGAATGTGACCGCCCGCCAGGTGATCGAGGACGCGCTCAGACATACGCCGGTGCCGGGCGCACGCGTCAAGGTGCGTTAGGCAGGGCCGACGGTCGCCGGTGTGCGGCCGGGCGATGCGCCGCCCGGCTCGTCTGTTCATCCAGGCGTCTATGTCTTCACGACTGATCTTTCTGATCACGGCTACGGTCATTGCTTGGCTCTTGGCCTTTAACAGCGGGCGTGATCTGGCCTTTAACTTAGCCTACCTGCTGACCGGCGTTCTCGTCCTTTCCTATTTTTGGGCCTGGAATAGCTTGCGCTCGATTGGGTTGCGGCGCATCACCCGCACCCGGCGCAGCCAGGTCGGCCAATTCGCCGAAGAGCAGTTCGAGGTCATCAACCGCGGGCGCTGGCCCAAGCTCTGGCTGGAGATCAAGGACGACTCAACCCTGCCCTGGCACGACGCCAGCCGGGTGATCAGCAACCTGAGCCGGGGCGCTACCCAACGTTGGCAGGTCCGCACCCTCTGTACCCAACGAGGGCGCTTCCGGCTCGGCCCGTTGACCCTCCACAGCGGCGACCCGGTGGGCATCTTCGATGTAGAACAGCACATTGACTCCACCAGCTACATCGTGGTCTACCCGTTGGTGCTGGAACTGACCTCCTTTGAGCCGTCCATTTCTGACCTGTCGGGCGGCGAGGCGCGCCACCGGCGCACCAACCAGATCACGACCAATGTGGCCGGTGTGCGTGACTATGTGACCGGCGACAGCTTCAACCGCATCCACTGGCCTTCCACTGCTCGCGCCCGGCGGCTCATGGCCAAGGAATTCGAGCTTGACCCGACGGCGGATGTCTGGCTCTACCTTGACCTCTCCCGCGACGCCGAGGCCGCGCTGCCGTGGACGCCTTCGCCGCCGGAGCCGGGCCTCTTCGCCCTCCACAGCCCCAAGCGCCGCCAGGCGCGCTATGAGCTGCCCCCCAGCACGACCGAATATGGGGTGACGGTGACAGCCAGCCTGGCCCGCTACTTCATCCTGCGCAACCGGGCGGTGGGTTTGAGCTGTCGCGGGCGCAGCCGGGAATTCGTCCAGGCCGACCGGGGCGAGCGCCAGCTCAACAAGATCCTGGAGGCGCTAGCCGT
>DATLZJ010000169.1:0-2614 GCA_035574055.1 Caldilineaceae bacterium | reverse complement strand
GGGATTGAAACTCTACCGGCAAACCATCTTCGTCTATTACTACAACCCTGGGACGCGTCAGATGAATCCCCGCCAGGGGATTGAAACCCCATGCTGCCCATTCGGCGAGCGTCCCCATTCCAATATCGGACGCGTCAGATGAATCCCCGCCAGGGGATTGAAACCTGTGTGCGGTGTCATCGCCGACGTTGAGGGTAAACCCAGGACGCGTCAGATGAATCCCCGCCAGGGGATTGAAACCTTGCAGAGCCACCCCATCGTTCGGGATTCTTGCACTCAGGGACGCGTCAGATGAATCCCCGCCAGGGGATTGAAACGTGAGACGCCGCTGAAGTCATGGTGTACCTTCGGCTTTTCCACATCAAAATCTGAACATTTGTCATGAGCTTTCCAAACATTGTATTATTATTCACTCTCCTCCTCGCCGCCTGCACCGCCGTCCCATTGTCTACCACGCAGCCGGTCAGCCTGCCCCCGCCGCCATCCCCGCCGCCTTATGTCACCGAGAACGCCGTGCAGCAGGCTCTGCGCTTCCTCCACAACCAGTACAACCCGGAGCTAGGGCTGTTGCAGGAGTCGCCCACCATCCGCCCCAACAACTACTTCCTCGCCAACGATGCGCTACTAGCTGCTTATGTGCTGGAGTTGTGGGGCGAGGCTGCTCTAGCCCAGGCGCTGCGCGCCACGCTCGCCAAATACCACGTGTCCGGCAACGACTTTGTAGACGTAGCTTGGGGCGAGGCCATTCCCTGGCCGCCCAAGCACTTTGAAGACCCCGGCAGCCTAGTTGAGACCATCGGCGACGCGCAGATCATGACCATCCGCCATGACGGACCCGGCTACTTCTCCGACTGGTCGGGCTACGCCAACCTGGCTTTTATGGCTGTGGTCAATGAGATCAACCAAGGCTATTTGGAGAGCGCCCGGCGGCTGTATGAGATCGAGATGTCCACCTTCGACGGCTACGGCTTTCCCGACCTGGCTTATCACGCCCGCGAGGGCGTGTACGAGACGCTGGGGCTGGCCTGGGGCGTCTATGCCGGGGCCAAGCTCTGCGTCCCTATCGAGCGGCAGATGCTGGACCAGCTCCTCAGACAGCAAAGCCCGGAAACGGGCGGGGTTCACACCCATTTCCGGGCCACTGCCGACCGGCTGGCCGACCCAAATGTGGAGACCACCGCCGTGACGCTGCTCGCGCTTAAGGCGCTCCAGCACGCTTCCTGCGGCGCGCCTTAAGCGCCGGGGATGGTCGCCAGCGGGCCGAACTGCCAGCCGTACTTGTGATAGCCATACGTGCGCAGCGCCTGGCAGTAGGTGGCAGTGGTCTCGACGGTCGAGAGCATCCAGTCGGTGTCGTCGTAGGGCAGGTTCAAATAGTGGTTGATGGCCGTGCGCAGCCAGCTAAAGCCGGTCAGCCCGATGCCCTGCCCGTCAATCCAGTCCCACACAAACAGTTGCGCTCCATAGTAGTCAGGCCGATGCACATCGCCTTCAGCCGTGCGCACGCCATAGGCCGGCTGGCCGGGGCCGCCGATGCTGGTGTTGCGCAGAATCCAGGCTACATCGTCCGCTGTCCAGTGCCAATTGCCGATGAGATAGCGATAGCCGAGCAGGGTGGTCAGGATCAAGAACTGGTTGGTGCGCAGACTGCTGGCCCGGTTGTCCTGGCCGATGACCGGCGCCTGGAACATGCTCACCCCCACGCCGGGCCGGTAGAAGTGCTGCATCACCCACTCGGCGATGCCGATGGGCGTGAACGACGCCGGCTGGGGCGTAACTGCGCCAGCGGGCCAGGCGCTATAGAACTGATGCCAGGGGTTGTTGGTTTTAATCAGCGTATGCACCGCCTGGGCTAACAGCCCCAGCGGGTCTTGAGCCAGCACCCAGGTATACGCCTGGGGCCAGACACAGACCTTGCTGCGATGGCTGAAGCCCCAGCCGGCGGTGGATGTCCCTCTGTACATGTCGGCAGGCCAGTCGTTGGGACAGCCCTGATGGTTCTTCAGGCAGTCCTGATACATGGGATAGCCGGGCTGGTAGATGTGGTCGCTGTTCTTCTCGTGCCCTTTGTTGAAGAGCGGCGCATGGATGTCGGCATGGGTGTCGCCCCACAGTTGCCCGCACCAGTTGTTGAGCTTCCACGCCCACGGCTCGGCCTGGCAGAGCTTGAGCGCCACCTGGTCTTCGGTGCGGATGAAGTACTTGTTGGACTTCTGCCCGATCTGCGCGCCCCAGATGCTGTGATAAATCCAGCGCGCCGGCAAAGAACGATGGTCGCTCAGAATCTGATACGGCCCCCAGTAAAGGGTGATGGGATAGGCGCGCGTGTCGCCGAGGGGCGTGCCGTAGTAGTAGATGTCCACGAGGGTGCGGCCATTGGGCACATCGTAGTTGCGCTCGATATAGAACCAGATGCTGGGCTGGCCGTCCGGCCAGGGGCCGATCTCCACATAGCACTTGGCGTAAGTCGGCCCCCGTCCGGCGTCATACAAGGTAATGGCCGGATAGCGATTGACGCCGATGGTCACTTCACTGCCCAGATGGCGCACGTAATGACAGTCGCTGGTCGCGCCGGGGATGGTGTAGCCGGGCGGCACCTTGGCGGTCAGCGGCA
>DATLZJ010000168.1:0-6616 GCA_035574055.1 Caldilineaceae bacterium | reverse complement strand
CGGCTGTAACGCACCCGCTGCTCCTCGTTCAGCACCGTGGGCACCTTGAAGGGGAAGCCCGAGTTCTTCCAGCCGTTGAAGCCGCCGATCAGCGAGATGACGTTGGTGTAGCCCATCTCCTTGAGGTTGCGCGCCGCCAGGGCCGAGCGCACGCCGCCGGCGCAGTAGACAACGACCGGCTGATCGCGGTCCGGCTGGTGCTGCTCGATCTGTAGCTCCAAGAAACCACGCGGGATAAAGGTCGCGCCGGGCAGATGACCCTGGATGAACTCATCGCGCTCGCGAATGTCCACCACGGTCAGTGCTTCGCCCGCATCCAGACGCGCCTTCAGCTCCTGGGGCGAGATCTCCTGGATCTCTCGTTTGGCTAACTGGACTAGTTGGTCTCGGTTGAGACGGCTCATGCCAATTCTCTCCTTATAGGCTTGCCAGGCTCAGGCCGCGCCGCCGGCCATGGCAGGCACGATGGACAGCTTATCGTCTTCAGCCACCGGGGTGTTTAGCCCCTGGAGCGTGCGAATCTCGTTGTCGTTCAAAAAGACATTGATAAAGCGTTTGACGTTGCCATCGCTGTCAAAGACCTTCTCGGCGACGCCAGGGTATTGGGCATCCAGTGCCCGCAGCACGGCGCCGACGTCGCTGCCGGAGACGGTGAGCTTGGACTGCCCACCGGTCAGGCGGCGCAGCGGTGTGGGCACGAGAACGGTTGCCATGAGACGACTTCTCCTTGTAAATTGCTTCGTAAATTGCTTCCGAACCGAATGTTTCCTCGCCTGCGCATCGCGCCTGCAAGACAAGCAAAACAAAACGCCGAGTCCATCAGGTGATGAACTCGGCAGAAGGTCTCTCGTCGGTCCAGGGTCTACGCCAGGCGTCCGGGTTGCCGTTGGTGGCTTTTCCGCCGTCCCTCGGTAACCATGAGCTTCTCTCAAAGGTTGGCGTACAGAGAGACGACCGTAAACCCTGGTATCAATTGTGAGCATCCATCTTTGCTGCGCAGCTCATCGCCTGCTGGTTCGAGTCCGCGGGGCAGCCAGCGGCCATGCTGGCGGCGCCCGCTAGAGACACGAGCAACAGGTTTGCGTGCGACAAGTGCAAAGATGAAAATGCATAGTTGGTCGAATCTATCCGGCTAAACGACTACACTAACCGGCGCTAAGTATAATGGCTCGGCTTACCTTTGTCAATGCAGACCACTACAAAAAAGCAACTACACAGTCAAGAGTATGGCAGTTCCTGGCCGATGTGTGGGTAGGATTTCCTCCAATTTGCCGTCCATAATTATCATCAATTTCATAAAAATTGACGGCGCGGGAACGCCTATGCTATACTCGGCGCAGCTTTGACCGCTCGCTTCAATTTTGGAGGGTTTGCTATCGTGGCAATTACTTGGCCCTGGCGCCGCACGCAACGCTCGAACATCCTTTGGCTGGACTTGGGCGACCTGGGCGATTTGGTTCACCCGGACGGCCCCCACGAGCAATGGCAGGACCACGGCCTCGGCCTCTTGCGCACCATTCTGCACCAGAACGGCATCCAGACTGACCTGGCCTCGACCCGCGCCGTCACTTCCTGGGAGGCATTGGCCCCCCAGCTCAAGGGCTATGACATCCTGCTCATGAACGTGCGCAGCTATACCTTTCCGGTAGCCTATAAGGCGGCGCAGATCTTCAAAGAGCTGAACCCCAACGGCCTCATCCTCACCGGCGGTATGCACGCGACGGTAGCGCTGGACGAGATGGAGGCCATCCCTCAATTCGACAAGATTTGCCAGGGGCCGGGTGAAAAGATCATCGTGGACCTGGTGCGCGACCCCCATGCCTTCCCGCGCGTGATCCAGGGCGAAGGCGCCCGCTCCATGGCCGAGTGGCCCATGATTGACCGCACGCTCTGGCCCAAGCCCGCCAGCCGCCGCGTCAAGCGCAAGTTCAACTGGCCGCTGGAGCCGGAGTGCGGTTGGGGGCCGGGGCCGGTCGCCACCATCCTGACCAGCCGCGTCTGCCCCTGGCAATGCGTCTTCTGCAACGAGAACTCTTATATCCCCAATATGGGCCGCCGTCCGGTAGACGCCGTCATTGACGAGCTGAATTACCTGGACAACCGCTATGGCATCGGCTCGGTCGTGATCCACGACTCCATGTTCTTCCAAAACCCGCGCTGGCTGCGCGAGTGGATCGAGAAGTACCCGCGCAAAGCCAACAAGGTCTGGCCCTACTGGGCGGCAGGCCGGTCGGACACCGTCCGCCAGTGGCCCGACCTCTTCGAGGCGCTGGTGCGCGAGACCAATTGGCGGACCATCTCCATCGGCTTCGAGTCGGGCAGCGACCGCATCCTCAAGCTGCTCAACAAGGAATGTACCGAGGAAGACAACAACTTCGCCATTGATCTGGTCAACCGGCTGGGCGATGAGATGGCGCGCAAGGGACAGGAGCCGCCCAAGTTCTGGGCCAATATCATGCTCGGCATTCCAGGCGAGACGCCGGAAGACGCCTTCAAGACCATGCGGATGCTCAAACGCATGAAGTGGGTCTTCCCCTCCATCTCCTACTATGCACCCTACCCTGGCTCGGCGCTCGGCTTCCAACTGATCGCCGAGGGCAAGAGCCTGATGAGCAAAGAGAACTACCACCGCTTCCCCGACGACGAGAAGGTGAAGGGGGTGGATTACCAGTTCTACCGGGAGCTGCTGGCCGGCAAATACGACCACCTGATCAACCAGGGGCTAGATTCGGTGCGCTATGGCGCCGACCTCTATCAGGGTACGTTGGTGAAAGCGTGAGGTGGGCTATGAGTAGCTTCAGCAATCCCCACTACATGTATCTGTTCGACCTTAAGAGCGGCAAGAAGAAGCTCGCCTATGGGGAGTCGCCTGCCGATGCGCTGGAGATTTTGCGTATCCGGCTCACCGAAGAGGAGATGGCCGAGATCCTTACCGACCAGTACATCAAGATCTCCCAGCGCGAGCTGCAGCAGTATGTCTCGCTGCTGGGGTAGAGCCGTAGGGTAAACGGGAGCGGCCATGCGGTTGAGCGCGGGGGAGAAGGCAGTGCTGCGGGCGCTGGTCAGCGGCAGCCGCCTTCAATCTCACCGTGAGCTGGACGGCAGCAAGCGCTATTGTCTCCATGCCCTGTCGGGCGACGCCAGCGAGCCCGTGCCGGCTGCGGTGGTGGAGCGGCTGCGCGAGCGCGGCCTGATCGAAAGCAATATGAAGTTTCCCGCCGCCACCTACCTTCTGACGGCCAAAGGAGAACAGGCGGCGGCTTCGTTGGCCCGTACCCCGCTGCGCCCCCTCATCTCGCGCAAAGAAACGCCATAACCATCATCCTCAACCCGTCGCACAAAAGCGGCTACTTCTTTCGCACCCGCCAGCTTCGCACCCGCCAGGCGGCGGCGACGTACTTGCGCCCCTTGACCAGGTAATCCCACAGGTTGGCGCCCGTTTTGCTTTCGCCCGCGGTGCGCGGGACGCAGAGGTAGGGCGTCTCCACGACCCGATAGCCCATCTGAAGGGCGCGGCCCAACAGGTCAATGCAATACTCCCCATAATCGCCCCGCAGCCGGATGGCCTGAAGCACCGGCGCGCGGGCGGCGATGAAGCCGCTGGTGTAGTCGTGGACCTGGGGGCCGACCACCAACATGGCGTAATAGTTGATCACCCAACTCAAGGTGCGCGCCATCCTGCCGTGGGCCAGGTCTGCGCCGCCTGCCACCCAGCGTGAGCCGACCGCCACGTCCGCGCCGTCCAGCACGGCCTGCACCAGCCGAGGCACATCGGCAGGGGGCATCGAGAGGTCACAGTCCATCCAGGTGACGATGGCTGCGCCGTAGTCGTGGATGGCGGTATCAATGCCCCGCTGGATGGCCGAGGTCAGCCCCTTCTCCCCCACCCGGCGCACCAGCGCCACGCGGCAGCTCCCGGCCGTGTTATAGCGCGCGGCCAGCTCCTCCACCACCTGCCAGGTGCCGTCGGGCGAATCATCATCCACCACCAACACCAGATGGGGCGTGATGGCATGGGCCAGCACCCCTTCGATCAACGGGCCAATGTTCTCCCGCTCGTTATAGGTGGGCAGCACGGTACAGACCAGCGGCATGGTCATTTAGCGTTTCTCCCCAACCGCCCATAGGCTCAACCCCAGCGGCAGATCGGCGCGGCGCAGCCAGCTCGCCTCGCGGGCCAGCGCCCAGGCGACAAGCCGGTTGACCGTGGAGCCGGCATAGACCTCCGGCTGCCAGGGGATGACCCGCCGGCGCTGGAGCAGCCGCAGCCCGGCCACGGGCGCGCCCAGCAGCAGGTTGCTGTAGGTCACGCGCGCCGTCACAAAGCCGGCGGATGCCATCGCGCCCACCACTTCGCGGCGGGTGTAGCGCCGCCCGGTATGAAAGGCGCGGTCATGCTCGCCGTAAAGCTGCGGGTGGGCGCTGACCCGCACAACCAACCGGCCGCCTGGGCGCAGGAGCCGGTAGCTTTCGGCCAGCGCCGCGGCCAGGTCAACCCCTTCCTGGTCAAAGCTATCCAGGGCCAGCACCAGGGCGAACTGCTGCGCCGGAAAGGGCGTCTGCTCCAGCGATGCGCATACCAGCCCGGCGCGGCCCGCCAGTCGCGCCTGGGCATAGGCGAGCGCGAGGGGGTGCAGGTCAATGCCCCACAGGGCGCGATGCGGATAGCGGCGGCCTAGCTCGGCGAGCATCTGACCGCCGCCACAGCCCGCTTCCAACAGCGGTCCATCGGGCATCGCCACCCCGTCCAGCATGGCAAGGGTCACGGCGCGCATCCCTGCATTCCAGCCATAGCTCAAATCGGCGCGGTAAAGGTCCGGCAGCAGCGCCGCCGCCGTCAAGCTCTCCGGCACAGATGAGCCATCCCCGGCGCCCTTCACGATCACCCCCTATTCCTGAGCCTCCACAGTGACCGTGCCCAGCATGACCCCCGGCCCTTCGGCAGGGAGCCGGGCGCCGTCGGCGAGATAGAGACCTACCGCCAGCGCGTACTCGCCCGGCGGCAGATCGTCCGGCAGGGGGATTTGATACTCGTCCAGGATGCGCCAGCCCGGTTGCCAGCGCACGGTGGGCAGGCTGCCCTGGCCGGGGCGGCTGTCATGGCCGGCGACTACAGCGCCCGCTTCGTCACCGTTGGGCGCCAAGACATGGGTGAAGACCGTCCAATCCTGGGCCGGCGGCGCGACGACGATCCAATGGAGCTGTAAGTAGAGGATTTCACCGGCGCGGGGCGGCTGGGGCAACACATCATAGCCCATCAGCTTGATGCCGTCGCCAAGCGTCGCGGCCACTGGGGTCTGAGGCGGGCGGTCGGGGGTGCTGCCGGCGGGGCGGGTGTAGACCTGGGCATAGGGCTGGCCGGTAAAGTCGGTCAGGGTGTAGACGGTCGAGGCGGCGGGCAACACGGCGGGCAGCAGCAGCGGGGTGCGAAAGTCCTCATGCTCGACGACTGCATAATGCTCCGGCGTCCCATTGGTCCCGGTGGTGTGGGGGAAGAGGTAGCGGCCGTCGAAGCCGACCGGCGCGGGCCGGCTGCGCCAGGCAAAGGCCAGGGTCGGGTGGTCGGGACCGCGCGGGGTGACATAGAGCGGCTGGTTCGCCGGCAGCGCCGCCGTCCACCGGCCCAGCTCCCAAAGACCGGCGTCGAAGGCATAAAAGAGATCGGGCAGCGCCGCCCAGCGCACAAAGTAGGTTTGGGCCGCGCTGGCCGCGCCGATGACCAGCAGCCCCGCGGCCAGGGGCGGGCCGGCCAGACGCAGCCCGGCGCGCCTGCCCCCCTGCCAGATCGTATCCAGCCCCAGCCCGCAGAGCAACGCCGCCGGCCCCGCCGCGCCCAGCACGCGGTGAAAATGGGGCGCGTATTCGCTGAAGACGCCCGGCAGCAGCAGGCCCGCCAGCCCTACCAGGGGCAGGGCAAAGATGGGCCGCGCCATCCGCCAAAGGGCCAGCGCCAGCCCCAGGTAGAAAGGGATGGCCTGCCAGAGGTTGAGCGCGGGCGCGCCAGGCAGATTGCGCCGCGGGTCGAGGTCGCCGGGCGCGCCCAAGGGGCCAAACATCTTCGCCGTCGCCCAGAGCGCCGCGCCCAGCGAGCTATCGGCAGGGCTGTCGGTCTGGCCGACAATGGCAAGCTGGGCAGGGCGCAGCAGGAGCAGGTCGGGCTGTTGCGCAAAGGTCCAGGCCAGCGGCGCCACCCCGATCAGCGCCACCCCCGCGGCCACGCCCAGCCTTGCCAGCCGGCCGCCGATTTGTGACCGGTCTTGCAGACGAGCGGCCCAAAGCAGGTGAAGCGCCGTCGCCGCAACCACAAACGGCAGCGTCCACGCCCCCTGATAGGCATACATGCCCAACGCCAATGCCAGGCCGCAGCCGGCATAGGCCCACCCACTGCCCGTGCGCCAGCCGCGCAGCAACAGCCAGTTGGCCGCGGCCCACAGCAGCGGGACCAAGATCGGCTCGATGCCCATGCGGCTGAAGTGAAGGTGCCAGCGCATCGTCGCCAGGCTCCCCGCGGCCAGCCAGGGCAGCGCCGGCGATAAGCGGCCTGGCGCCAGGCGTTGCGCCTCATGGGCCAGCCCAAAGAGGGCAAGCACGCCCAAAACGCCGAAGACCGCGGCGG
>DATLZJ010000167.1:0-5868 GCA_035574055.1 Caldilineaceae bacterium | reverse complement strand
GATCGAAGCTCTTAAAGGCTTCAATCGTGCGAAAAAGCACCGCAATGAGCAGCAGGGGCAGCACCTGGGGCAGGGTGATGCGGCGGAACTGGAACCATGTGCTGGCCCGGTCAATGGCCGCCGCCTCGTAGAGGTAATCCGGAATGGCCTTCAGACCGGAGAGACAGAGCAGCATGACGAAGGGCGTCCACATCCAAACATCCACGATGACCACAGCCCAGAGCGCGGTGTTGGGGTTCGCCAGCCAGTCGGGCGCGGTGGCCGGGTTGGTATAGCCCAACAGGTAGTTGAAGATGCCGTAGCTGGGGTTAAAGATGAGCTTCCAGAACATCCCGACCACGACCGGCGAGAGCATCATGGGCACCAGGAGCAGGGTGGTGACAAAACCGCTCCCCTGGAAGCGCTCGCGCAGCAACAGCGCCAGCCCAAAGCCCAGCACGGTCTGTAGCCCCACCGATAAGAAGGCAAAGCGCCCGGTGGTGGCAAAGTATTTCCAGAGTTGTTGGTTACTGAGGATATCGCCGTAGTTTTTGAGACCCACCCAGATGGGCGGCTGGTTGGCGATGGCCGAGTAATCGGTAAAGCTCAGATAGAGGCTGTAGAACAGAGGAAAGATGTTGAGCAAGACCAGCAGGATCAGCGTCGGCGCGATAAAGCTCCACTGGATCATGCCGTCACTCAGGGCGTGTTGGCGACGGCTGCCCGCCGGACGCACGGGACTCTTGGCTGGATACATAGGATTCGCAGGGTGGAATTGACTGCTGACCGCTGACTGTTGACTGCTGACATCAGAGGCCGAGACAACAGTCTCTGCTCTCTGAAAGTCAGCAGTCACTCGTCTCCAGTCAGCAGTCAGTACGGTGGCTACTCCTTGATAAACCCATTCTCGCGCAGGATGGCGTCATGCTCCTCGGCCATGCGGGTCAGCGCCTCTTCGGCGCTGCCGGAGACCTCTTCGGGCACAATGTAGCCGGTCAGCTCGCGTTGAGTCACTTCCAGCAGTTGGCCGAAGACCGGGATATTCCAGTAGTCCATGACCTTCTGCATAGACTCGGCGAAGGCAGCGTTATAGGGCGCTACTTCCAGGAATTCCGGCGAGGCCAGCACGTTGCTATTGCAGGTGTAGCCGCCGAGCAACGCCCACTCCGCCTGAATCTCCTCTTGGGCGAACCAGCGGATGAAGTCCTTGGCCGCCTCCTGGCGTTCCGGGCTGATATAGGAGACAATGCTGATGCCCTGGCCGCCCAAGGCCGAATGGCTGGCGCCGCCGGGACCGGCCGGGTTGGAGAAGTAGCCGGTGTTGGCGGCATGGGGGCTGATGGCGTCGCTGGCAAGGGCCGGGAAGAAGGCGAAGTAGTTCATCGCCATCACCGCTTGGCCGTTGATAAAGGCGTCGTTGGTCTCCTGGAAGAAGGCGTTGCTCAACCCCGGCGGGCTGCAGCACTGGTATAGCTCACGGTAATATTCCAGCGCGGCCACGGCCTCCGGCGAATTGGCGACGCCCAAGACCTCGTTGGTCTCGGGGTCTTGCCAGCGGGCGCCATAGCTGAACATCACATTCTCATAGCCCATGGTCGCGCCGTCATAATCCTTCTGCGTGTAGACCGCTGCGCCGTAGAGACCTTCGTCGGGCCGGGTGAAGAACTTAGCGATGTCCATCAACTGTTCCCAGGTTTCGGGCACAGCCAGCGGATAGCCATATTCAGCCTCGAAGGCGGCCATTTCCTCCGGGTCCTCAAAGAGGTCTTTGCGATAGGCCCAACCGACAGCGTCGCCCTCGGTAGGATAGGCCCAATAGCGGCCCGAGCCGGTAGGGTACTCGCCGTAGTAGGTGAGGGTCGCCGGCGTGACGGTCTCGGCAATGCCCTCGCCCACCAGGAAGTCGGTCAGCTCAACATAGTGGCCCTGCTCGGAGCCTTGGCCGAGCCACTGGCTGTCGCCGACGATCATGTCAAAGCTGTCGCCGCCGGCGGCGAATTCGGTAAAGGCGCGGTCATAGAAGCTGCCCCACGGCTCCTGCACCACCGTGACCTGAATCCCCGTCTCTTCTTCATACAGCTCGCCGATCTCTTGCAGGTAGTCGGCAGGGTCCCACTGTGCCCAGAGGATGGTCAGCTCGGTCACCTCACCGGCAGCCGGGGCCGCGGCGGCGGCTTCCTCGGCAGGCGCTGCGGTGGCTTCTGCCGCAGCCTCGCCTTCGCCGGCCTCACTTACAGCGGCCTCACCTTCAGCAGCGGTCTCTCCTTCGGGGGCAGGCGCGGCCGGCTGGCCTGTTGCACATTGGGCTGCCAGCATCGCCCAGACCAGCAGCAATGATAGCAGAAGAACGGCTCGTTTCGTCATGGGTTCCTCCTCATCCGGTTCCTTTGCAGTAGAGAGCAGTCGAGAGTGGTTTGGAAGACGCTGACTCGGACGCCTATCACCGCGCGGGCGCGGCCGGCAAGGCGGCGACTCTAGACACGGGCTGTCTATGGATGCCCACAGGCAACCACGGTTGTACCGCTGTTGTCTCAGGGCGCTTCAGCCATCCCCTGCGATGGCGGCGCTTTGATGTGGCGCTGTGCTTGCTCCAGGCCCGCTAGCTGTGCGCCCAGCATTGGGATGATCGCTTACGCCACACGCTGCGAGCGGGCGAATGACTGTGTAGACCGGCTATCCCTGGGAGAGCAGCATGAACATGACTTGGAGCAAAAGTCGCTGGTGACTCGTAGTGATCCTACATAAGGGCTACGGCTTTTGTCAACTGGCGCGCAGCCCCACGATTGAGCCGCTCTGCCCTAGTGGCCCATCCGGCTTGTTTGAGCCGAACGTCAGAATGTGATAGGCTAGTGCACGCCATCATCTTGCTACCGGGGAGATCGTTTAGCCCATGTACCGTTTCAAGTTTGCCACCGAAGCGTGGGAGATTGAGCAAGTCCATTGTCTAAACTACCAAGCGTTTGTTGAGGAGATCCCCCAACATCCGCCGAACCCGGAGCGGCGACTGGTTGACCAGTTCCACGCTGAGAACACCTATGCCATTGGGCTGGCGGGCGAGCGTGTGGTTGCGATGCTCGCCCTGCGCTCCAACCGGCCCTTTTCCCTCGACCGCAAGCTGGAAAACCTCGACCGCTATCTGCCGCCCCATACCTCCGTCTGTGAGATCCGGCTGCTCTATGTCCTGCCGGAGCATCGCAACGGCAAGGTCATGCGCGGGTTGTTGGAACTAGTGGCCGATTACTGTATCCCGCGCGGCCATGATCTCGCCCTGATCTCCGGTACGACCCGCCAGGAGCGTTTTTACCGCAACCTGGGTTTTGCCCCGTTTGGCCCGCTGGTCGGCTCAGGCGATGCGGTCTTCCAGCCCATGTACCTGACCCTGGACGCAGGGCGCAGCCGGGCGCCCTGGGTGCGCGCCATCCGCGCCCTGGAAGCCGCCGAGGCCAGGCGTTCCAACAGGGCGCAGGAGTGGGGGCAGGCAGAACCGCCCGCGCCGCGCTTGGACCCGCCGGCCAATTTCTTGCCGGGGCCGGTCAACATCCCCACGGATGTGCTGGCGAAGATGGCTGCGCCGCCCATCTCGCACCGCGGCGCGCAGTTCATGGCCGATGTCGCCCGCCTCCAGGCTCGTCTGTGCAGCCTGGTCAACGCGCAAGGGGCGGCGCTCCTCACCGGCAGCGGCACCCTCGCCAATGAAGTCGTGGCCGCCCAGCTTGCGCGCTTGGGGCGCAAGGGGTGGGTCTTGACCAACGGCGAGTTTGGCGAGCGGCTGGTGGGCCAGGCGAAGCGTTGGGGGCTGGAGGCCACGGTGGTCGCAGAGGCGTGGGGCTGTCCATTTGACTATGCAGCCCTTGAGCAGCGCCTGGCAGCCGATCCCGATGTCGGGTGGCTCTGGTGCGTTCACAGCGAGACCTCTACCGGGATGCTCAACGACCTTCAAGCGCTGGGGGGTATCTGCCGGCGCTATGGCGTCAAGCTCTGCGCCGATTGTGTCAGCGCCATTGGCGCCGTACCGGTTGACCTGCGTGATGTCTACCTGGCGACAGGGACCAGCGGCAAGTCGCTTGGCTCGCTGGCCGGGCTGGCGCTGGTCTTTTGGAACGAGCCGCCTGCGCCGGCGCCGCCCGGCTCGTCTCACCCGCTGCCCAGCTACCTGGACTTGGGACTCTATCACGCCACAGGCGGCGTGCCCTTCACCGTCTCGACCAACCTGGTGTATGCATTGGATGCCGCGCTCGACCATCTGGCCCGGCGTAGCCCGGACGCGACCCAAGCGGCGGCGGCGCAACTGCGCGCCGGCCTGCGCGCGCTGGGGCTGACCATCGTGGTCGAGGATGCCCTGGCCTCGCCCGCCGTCACCACCGTGGCGTTGCCCCCTGCGGTCAGCTCCACGGCGGTGGGCGATGCGCTGGCCGCGCAGGGTTTCCTCTTGAGCTACCAGAGTAGCTACCTGGTCAAGCGCAACTGGATACAGGTCTGTCTCATGGGCGAGTTCCGGCAAGATGCGCTGGAGCCGCTGGTCCGCGCGCTGGCGCGGATCATGGCTGACGAGCGCCGCCTTGAGGGCGCAACCTGAGCCATCCCTTGAGCCATGTCTATCCAGGTCGCGCCCGGAATTGCGCTTGACGAGAGCGAGGTGCAACTGGAGTTTGTGCGCGCCTCCGGCCCCGGCGGGCAAAACGTCAACAAGGTGGCGACCGCCGTGCAGTTGCGCTTTGACGTGGCCCGTTCCCCCTCACTGCCGGACGAGGTGCGCGCCCGGCTCATCCGCCTGGCCGGCAACCGTATGACCAAGGAAGGGGTGCTGGTCATTGACGCCCGCCGTTACCGCACCCAAGAGCGCAACCGCGACGACGCCCTGACTCAACTCAAGGAGCTGATCCGGCGGGCGGCCGTTCGCCCCAAGGTGCGCCGCCGCACCAAGCCTACCGCCGCCTCACAAGCAGAGCGCCTGGCGCGCAAGGCCCGGCGCAGCCAGACGAAGCAACTGCGCCGGCCCATTCGCGATGAGGAATGAGTCAGGCGCGCTGGAGCTTGTCCACCAGCGCGATGTAGCGCTGCATGGCCGTCTCACCGGGCGTGCCTTGCAGCTTGGCCCAGGCGTCATACTTGGCCCGGCCCACCAGGTCCGTAAAGCCGGGGCGCTTGCCGGTCACATCGCCCACCGTCGCTTGCTTGTAGAGCGCATAGAGCTGGAGCAGGGCGTCGTTGTCCGGCCTGCGCTTCAGCCCCTTTGCCGCTGCGGCTGCTGCCGCAAATTGCTCCTTCAGCTCCGCCATTGTTCCTCCGTCCTTGATTTGTCCTGAGTTGGCTCTGTTCCAGGGGAAGACGCCGCGCGTGGCCCAGTAGACCCCTGGCGGCGCGGCCCGCGCCGCTGGCTCATCCGGCGTCAAGGTCTACCGTAGTCTACTACGGTCTGCCTGCCAAGTGTACCAGAGAAAAAGAGGATAGCTCAAACGGGCGCGCAATATCTCTACCAGAGGAGTTGCGCCTTTTCCTGCTTCATGGCAAACTACGCCCAGCCATTGACCGGACACAGCGCATCTCGGACTTGTTTTCGCCAACTGAGTGGAACCACTTGCAGCGTATCAGCCGCCGCTGCAAGCGGTTTCGTTCACCGTTCAGCGAGCATGGCATCGAGCACGAACAAAGGAGGGTCCTATGTGCTTCGTCTGGACATCTCTGGTCGCAGTTGGCCTTATTGGTCTTATGGCTCGACCGGTCGCGGCGGCTGCGCACGCAAGTGCGTTGGCCGCCGGGGCAGCCCCAATCGCCAGCGGTCATACCGTTGCCGGCCAGCCGGGCGATTCAGAGCCGGGGAATCTCTTCTTCGACGGCCAGTTTGTCTATGTACCGCCACCGACGCCGCTGTTGAGTACCGACCCCAAG
>DATLZJ010000166.1:0-4409 GCA_035574055.1 Caldilineaceae bacterium | reverse complement strand
CGTCTCGTCAGGAGGCCCCGCCGCTGATTCTCTGGAACCAGCGCTGGGAATATGATAAGCGCCCCGACCGCTTCTTCGCCCTGCTCTACCGGCTCCAGGCCGCCGGTATACCTTTCCGGTTGGCTGTGGCCGGCGAAAACTTTCGCAATGTCCCCGCAGAGTTCGAGGAGGCGAAGAGACGGCTGGCGGGTCATCTGGTCCACTGGGGCTATTTACCCTCGCGGGCGGCCTACGCAGAGCTGCTTCGGCAGGCCGACTTGGTGATCAGCACCGCGGACCACGAGTTCTTTGGCATCAGTGTGCTGGAGGCCATCTGTGCAGGGGCCTTCCCGCTGCTGCCTCGCCGGTTGAGCTACCCGGAGTTGATCCCGGTCGCGCTGCACCCGGCCTGTCTCTACACCGGCGAGGAGGACCTGCTGCAGAAGGCCATCTGGCGGCTGAGCCAGCCACGTCCGGCGCCGCCCTCCTTGCGCCGCCATGTGGCCGAGCAATACGATTGGCCGGAGGTGGCGCGGCGTTATGATGAGTGGGTGGCTGAGACTGTAGCGAGAAAGCGCTAGCGAGAAACCTGGAGTGATAAAACCGTAAGGAGTAAACCGCAGGGAGAAGGTATCAAAAACGATTGCGGGCCAGATAAGCGCAGTTCTGCGTTTAAAGAGGCGTAGCTGGGACGTGTTGGCTAACGTATTACTGTAGACTGATGATGGATGATCTCCGTTGATCAACGGCGCGCCGAGGATGAGTTGCCATCTTGGAGGGAATGGCGGGACGTATTGGTAGAAAGTCATGGCGGCAAAGCTATGCCGGAGAGCAATGGGTTCTCTGGCCTGGAGGGGATAGACAGACAAGTATCATGATGCCACGACCATATATTCTTTCACACAACGACAAGTGGTTTGTCTTTTTGGGCTGCACACTGGTAGCGCTCTGTACCTCCAAGGAGGAAGCGCTGGTGGTGCAGCGTGAATGGATCCGCCGGAGCCAGTCCCTGGCGAGCGGTGAGGAAATGACCGTGGGCGCACTGCCGGAACGCGCCCCGGCGGTGATGGAGAACGGCAACGCCTGATCGGGCGCTGTGTATGGTAAGTCCGGTGCAGAGAACCGAATAAAAAAGCAGGGCCGGCAGCACGCACTGCCGGCCCTGTGTTTCTTACCTGTGCGTTCAACCGGCCAAGCTGGCCTGCCCCGGCGGCTACTTCTCGATGGGCAACCGCACCGCGTTGCCCCACTCGGTCCACGACCCGTCGTAGTTGCGCACATTGGAATAGCCCAACAGGTACTTGAGGACGAACCACGTATGGCTGCTGCGCTCGCCGATACGGCAATAGGCGATGATCTCGTCGTTGGGCTTCAGCCCCTGCTCTCCTTCATAGATGGCGCGCAGCTCTTCGGCGCTCTTGAAGGTGGCATCGGCGTTGGCCGCCCGCGCCCAGGGTACATTGCGCGCGCCAGGGATGTGGCCGCCGCGCAGCGCGCCCTCTTGTGGGTAGTCAGCCATGTGCAGCAACTCGCCGCGATATTCGCCGGGGCTGCGCACGTCCACCAGCGGCTTGCCGGCTGCCTGGTGCTCGAGCACCTGGTCGCGGAAGGCGCGAATTTTGCTGTCGTCGCGTGTGGGGACCGGATAGTTGGTGCGCGGGTAGCTGGGGCGTTCCTTGCTCAACTCACGGCCCTCGGCGATCCACTTGTTGCGCCCGCCGTTCATGACCTTGGCATTGGTGTGGCCGAAGAGTTGGAAGACCCAAAACGCGTAGGTCGCCCACCAATTGTTCTTGTCCCCGTAGAAGATGACGGTGGTGTCGGGGCTGATGCCGTTGCGGCTCATCAACTCGGCGAACTGCTCCGGCCCAATGTAATCGCGGATCAGCGGGTCGTTGAGGTCTGTATGCCAATCAATGTTGACGGCGCCAGGGATGTGGCCGGTATCGTAGAGCAGCACATCTTCGTTGCTCTCTACCAGTCGGATATTCGGGTCATTCAAGTGTTGGGCGACCCAGTCGGTACTGACCAATACCTCAGGGTGGGCATACTCATTGCTCATCTTTGTTCTCCTCGTGTCCTAGTGTTGGTTTGTGTCGCGTTGGTTGATTGAAAGCTGCACAGGCAAGCATGCACATGATCGTGAGCCGAATCCATCCAAAACGAACAGCCGGCCTGGAGGGCCGCCAAAGGCAGCGCCCAACAGCAACCGTCGGCAGACCGCCTGGATGTGCGCCGGACACGCTACCCGCCAGTGGGGAAGCAACGTCCGGCAACCCACCGTTGGGTCACGACGCTTTACAATTTGCCGGCGTTCGGTTCAGACCTGAGAAAAAGGGTAGAGCAGGACGAGCCGGAAGCCGGCTTAACTACACGAGCAGGAGCAACAACAGGGGGGGCAACAGGGGCAAGACCAAGTGGGGTCAATCTGGGCCTGGCGCCGAATGGCGCGTTGGCCCGGCGTATGGCGCAATATGAAGGGCGAGTTTGTGACCCTTCGGGCAAACCTTTGCATAACGGCTCCCCTCGGCTCCTGGTTTCCTGTCGCTCAAAACAGCCGTCCGGCCTCGGCCAGACGGATGCCACCAGAGTATAAGGAACCGAGGCGGCTTTGTCAAGCTTTGCACATGGTCAAAGACTATCTGAAGCGTGATGGCTGTCGTCAAGAGATACGATTTCTAAACATTGCCGTACAGCCACTCCTCCAGCCGCGCCTTGACCCCCGGCCACTCGTGCGCCAGCATCCGGTACCAGGCGGTGTCACGCGAGCGGCCCTTGACGATCATGTGGCTCTCCTGGATGCCCTCAAACTGAAAGCCTAACCGGAGCGCCGCCTGCCGCGAGCGCGCGTTGAGCGCATTGCACTTCCATTCAACCCGGCGGTAGCCCAGCCCAAAGACATGCCCCAGCATCAGATAGGCCGCCTCGCGGTTGGCCGCCGTGCGCTGCACCAGCGGCGAGTACCAGATATTGCCCAGCTCGATCTTCAGGTGGTTGGGCATATTGCTCATCAGGCTGGCCGTGCCGACCGGCGTCCCGCTGGCGCGGTCAACCACACAAAAGCAGAGCACATCGGGCGCAGCCGCCCACGCCGCCAGCGCAGCGGCCAGCGCATCGGCATCCGCATATGGCCCCATGCCGAGATAGCGCCAGACCAGCGCATCGGCATCATAGGCGGCGATCTGGCGGTCGTTAAGCTGGGCCGGCGCGCCGTTGGTCAGGGCATGGAGCGCAGGCGCGTCGCGCGCCGGCTCCATCGGCTTGAGCCGCACCGTGCGCCCCTCTAGCACAACTGGGTCCGGCTTACGGGGCAGGCTGGCGGCGCGGGCCAGCGTCGCCTCCGGCAGCCGCTCGTTGATTGGGAAGTCGTCCACCCTGCTGCTCCTCTGTGCTGCCGCATAAGCTTGTCTACCGCAGAACGTGCGGCAGGATGCCGCACCTACGAGATAGCCGGCAGAACATGCACGTGCGCGCCGCTTGCGGCGCCGCGGCCGCGCCTATGTGAAGAGCAAAGCGGCTACAATTGCCGGATGGCGGCCAGGCCGGCGAAGGTCTGCTCTAGCTGCAAATGGAGCGGCGCGAAGAGCGCAAAGAGCCGGTCATAGGATGCGTCATGCGCGTGGTCCGGCGTATAGACTTGCGCCACGGGGAAGAAATCGGGTGTGGGCGTGTAGCCGTCGAACCAGCCCAGGGTCTGGCCGGCGATCAGGGCTGCGCCGCGTGCGGCTGCGTTGCCGGGGTCGGCAACCACATGGACGGGCGCAGCCAGCACATCGGCGAGGATTTGCGCCCAAACCGGCGATTTGGCCCCGCCGCCGACCAGCAGCAGCGGCCCCGTCTGGACCACGCCCAGCGCCTCGCGCAGCGCCCGGAAGGCCAGCGCCGTCCCCTCCATGACCGCCCGCGCCAGGTCGCCCGCTTGATGCTCCGCCGAGAGGCCGATGAAGCAGGCCCGCGCCTGGGGCGCGGTAAAGGGCGACCGCTCGCCCGCCAGGTAGGGCAGATAGAGCAGGCCGCGGCTGCCGGCAGGCGTAGAGGCAGCCAGCCGGTTGAGCAGTTCATAGTCAATGATGGGCGCGCCTTGCGTCTCCGCTGTGAGAGAGCCGAACATCGCCCGCAGCCACGCCAGGTTGCCGCCTGCCGTCAACATAGGCGCCACCTGGATCATTTGCGCCGGGTCCGGGTGGCGCAGGGTAAAGACACCGCGCTCCGGGCAGGGTTCCGCTTGGGTCAAGGTCGAGGCCAGCCAGCCGCTGCCGCCCAGATAGCCGTAGAGCCGTCCCGGTACGCCGGCGCCCACGCCCACCGTCGTCGCGCCCAGGTCGCCCACCCCCTGAAAGACCGGCGCGCCGGCAGGCAGGCCGGTCGCCTGGGCGGCCTGATCGCCGACTACGCCGGTCTGGACGCCCGCCCGTTGCAGGGCCGGCAGC
>DATLZJ010000165.1:0-3532 GCA_035574055.1 Caldilineaceae bacterium | reverse complement strand
CGGGTCCGGCGCCGCCGGCGACTCATAGCCGAAGATTTCAATGGGCCGCACGCTGTTGGCGCTCAGGTAGCGCACGGGCGCGTCAATGCCCCAGTCCAGCGCGATCGGCGCACTCCAGCCGTTGGCGCGCAGGGTGTAGGCCAGGTGGTAGCTTGCATCTGAATGGCTGCCCAGGCCGCCGCTACGCGTTAGCGCTTGGTGGTAGAGCAAGGTTGCCCGCAAATCCAGCGCCGCCCAGAGGATGACCGCGACCAGCGCCACCCCCCGGCGTACACGACCGGCCTCTGCCCAGCTTGCCAGCCCGCCCGCGGCCAGAGCAATCACCAGCGGCTGGATCAGCGCGTAATGGGTGATAAAGAGGCCGGTGATGGTCGCCAGGCTGGCCGCCAGCGCCGCTGCCAGCAGCGCCAGAGCAGGCAGCAACCGCCGCGGTTGTACCATGAGGCCAAGCGCAATCGCCAGCGCCGCCAGATAGGGCGCAAGCGGGTTGCCGTAGAGGCCGCCCAGATACCAGAGGTGATCTCCGCGCAGGCTCTGCCCTAGCTGGTCCAGTCGCGCCAGTCCGTTTGCCAGCAGCGCCCGGTTGTCCACGCCATAGTAGCTCTGGAGCGCATTGCCGGCCAGGGTTGTCCAGACGCCCCCGGTCTGGAGGTTAAACCAGATCAGCGGCAGCAGCGGCGCAAGCAAGGCAGCCAATGCAACTCCCGCCGTGGTTGCTTGGATGGCGGGGGCATGGCCGCGCCGGCGGCGCGCCCACCACCCCATCGCCAGCATTACCAAGAACGGCCCCACCACCCACAGAGCCAGCAGCTTGGCATAGAGCGCCAGCCCTGCCCCCAGGGCGCAGAGCGCCAGACTGCGCCGCGCGCCGCTTTCGAGCCAGCGCAGTCCCTGCCAGAGGCAGAGCCAGGTCAAGGGCTGCATCAGATTGGTGACGAAGATGCCCTGGCGGCTCCAAAAGACAAAGCTGGGCGAGGCGGCCAGCAGCCAGACGGCGATCACCCCCGCCCAGGTGGGGGCGCCGCCGGGCGCAGCGCCGCCAGCCCAGCCGCCGCGCTGCCAGGTGGAAATGGCGCGCTCCATCAACAGCAGCGCCGCCAGCCCCGTGAGCAGGGCGAGGCTGCGCAGGTTCGGCACGCCGATGCCGGTGAGGGCCAGCAGCGGCAGCGCCAGGTAGACGTTGAGCGCGCCGATATAGTCTTGGACCATCAGGGGGAGTTGCCGCCCAAAGAGGGATACTGTCGCGCCGCGGAAGGCAGTCACCGGGCTGCCGGTCAGCAACTCGACGGCGTTGACGCCGGCCTCCTTGGCCTCGTCGTAATGGAGACCGGGCAGGCCCAACTGGTAGCCCGCCAGGAGCAGGTAGATCAGACACCCCGCCGCGAGCGCGGCAATCTGCGCCAGGTGAGGGCGCGCCGCATGGGGCGGCGCCAGGGGGGCGCGCGTCTGCGATTGGCGTGGCTCGCTGGTCATACCCGGCGCATCGCTGGGCGCGGTGAGGTGTGCTTGCTCAGGCGCTTACTCGGCGGCGAGATAGACCTCGCTGACCATGCTCTGATAGTTCCAACCACTGGCATAGATGCGCACGCTGTTGATGCGCGCCGGGCGCATCCCTCGCTGCTCTAGCAGTTCCATCAGGTTGGGCGATTTGTAGGTATACCAGATAAAGGGAGGGATCTTTTCGCCGTCAATGATGGGCCAGTTCGGGTTTTCGGGGTCACGATAGTAGAAGCCGTGCCCCCAATGTTGCACATTGCCATAGATGTCGGTGTAGGTGATCTCCACGCGCAGCGGATATTCGCTGCTGAGATAGCCAGCACCGGAAAGGCTCTGGTGGAGCAGCTTGACATCAAGCTGAATGGTCAAGGAGTCATAGACATTGACATCCTTTTCCACATCCTGTGCGATCTCCACCTCGGTGTGGGTGTTGTCCTCACCCTGGCGGATGAAGTAGGCCACGCGCCGGCCTTCTCGCTCCACAACGCGTACGCTGCCGGGGATGACATCGGGGGCATGGACACGAGTCCGCCAGGCATCCAGGTTCGCCTCGGAGAAATCACCATTGGCCAGCAAGTTCTGCTCGGCAGGTAAGGCCTCGTGGGCGAAATCGGCGGCGGTCATCCAGGCGCGCAGACCGGCGTTGACGGTGATGCTGCCGTCGTTTAGGTGGGTCAAGAGCGCCTGGCCCGACCGCACAGTGACATCGGTGCGCTCCGGGTTCACCGAGACTTGATAGCTGCCTGCCGCCAGGTCCACCACTCCATGGGGCGTTTCGAGCGCCACATGCAGCGGGCGCCCCTCGCCGCTGTTGGAGAAGATGCGGGCCTGGCCCTGCTCCAACCGCAGCCGCACCCGATAAGGTTCCGGGCTGCGGGCAAAGAGGGGCTGGCGAATCCGCAGAATATCCAGGGTTGTGCCGGCGTAAAGCTGGACGCTCCCCAAGACTTCTTCGGCGCCGTTCATGCCAATGAACGCGACCGTGCCTTGGGTGCCGTCGTCGCCGGCGACAATACGGCTTCCCTCGGCAAGGTCATCACGCGCCTCGGTCACGGCCAATGGCTCGGCGTCGCGCGCGGGATAGAGCAGCAGCGTGCCCAGGGTTGGCTCCAAGCGCGCCTCCTGGGCCGTGGTCGCGTAGCGAATGGTGTAGTTGATCGCCAACGGCGTAGTCACCGCCAACACCACAAAGATGGCAAAGCTGATCAGCAAGACCGTCCAGGCTAACCGCTCTGGGTTTTCGCGCCAGCGCGCCGGTCGCTCGACCGGCCAGGAGGTCGTATTGGCGGTTAGGGGTTCACGCCGGACGATGGTGGTAAGGTCGGAACTCATGGGTGCGCTCCGTCTTCACAGGTGGTAGGTTCCGGCGGCCAGGCGACGGCGCAGCGCGCTCAAGGCGCGTCGCGGAGGTCGCCGGTCGGGCCGCCGCTATGGCTGCCATTCGTCTCGCCGTTGGATGTTGAATCGCGCCCGCGCTCGGCGCCGGCCTCGTCCTGCCGGCGCTGTTGCTGCGCCTCCATCAATAACTGGGTCATCCGGTCCAGCCAAAAGCGTGCATCTCGGTCGCCGGGGTTGACCTCCAGGGCGCGCTGGAAGAAGGCACAGGCCCGGTTCAGCTCGCCCCGTTCCTTATAGATCAGCCCCAGGTGATAGTGGACATTGGGCGCTTCGGGGTCCGCCTTGAGCGCCATTTGATAGGCGGCAATGGCCTGCTCTTGTTGGCGCGGCCCGGCCGTCTCCAGGCGGCCCAGTTGTGCGGCGCCTAGATTTGTCCACAGCATCGCGTTATTCGGATACAGCTCCACCGCCCTGGTCAGCAGCGCCACTGCTTTGCTCCACTTGCGCTGCAAGACATAGGCGCCGCTCAGGTTGATCAGCACATCCGGATGCTCCGGCGCTTCTTGATAGAGCGGCAGCAGCTTCTCAATGGCCTCTCCGGGCCGGTTTTGGATCAACAACCGGGCGCTTTCGTTGAGCGCACGGTGGAACTCTGCATTCTTACCCTGTTCAGCCATGCCAAACTCCCTACCGGCGG
>DATLZJ010000164.1:0-3609 GCA_035574055.1 Caldilineaceae bacterium | reverse complement strand
CTTCACTTGGCTACATACCCGCCTACAGCGGCGTTGGGTCTACTACGAGACTGAATAGCTTTCGGTGCAGCGTTTGTAAGGCAAATTCGCTAGCGAGCCAAGAAGATGACGACCGCCCCGTTGACCACCCGACCGATCGCCCGCCCGCGCCGCGCGTGGGCGTCGGGCTACTGGTGGCTCCATCTGCTGCTGATCGGCGGCAGCGCCTTGATGCTGATGCCCTTTCTGGTCATGTTGCTTGCCTCACTCATGCCCAAGGAGGCCATCCTGCGCCGCGACTTTGACTGGGCAACCCTGACGCTGAACAACTATGCCGAGACCTTTGCAGCGGTGCCCTTTGGCCGCTTCTATCTCAATAGCCTCTTTGTCGCCAGCGCCACCACCCTCATTCAAATCTTGACCGCCTCGCTGGCCGCCTTTGCCTTTGCTCGCCTGCGCTTCCGAGGCCGGGATACGCTCTTTCTGATCTTCCTGGCGACGCTGATGATCCCGTCCCAAGTGACCATGATCCCCAACTTCATCCTGATCCGCTACCTGCGCTGGTACAACACCTACCAGGCGCTGATCCTGCCCGCCGCCTTTAGCGTCTTCAGCACCTTTTTGCTGCGCCAGTATTTTATGAGCGTGCCGCTGGACCTCGACGAGGCGGCGCGCATGGACGGCGCCGGCAGCCTGCGCATCTGGTGGCAGGTGATCATGCCGCTGGCCGGCCCGGTCCTCACGACCCTGGCGATCTTCAACTTCCAGGCGTCGTGGAATGACTTCCTCTGGCCGCTGGTGATCACCAACAGCGAAGAGATGCGAACCCTTCCCGTCGGCTTAAGCTCCTTCCAGGGGCAGTTCAGCACCGAATGGCACTTGCTGATGGCCGGCTCGGTGACGGCGCTGCTGCCTGTCCTCATCCTCTATATCTTTGGTCAGAACTGGTTTGTCCAGGGGATCACCTTATCGGGGCTGGGCGGGCGCTAGGCGCCGCAGCATCCCCCGCGGCGTGTTGCTCGTATAGGCATTGGGTACGTCCGCCGTCGAGCATCGCCGCCCACCCTATGCTACAGTACCCACAGCTAGAACAAATCATGAAGGAGGGAAAGATGTTGCATAGACCATGGACCGCGGCATTGCCCGCGCCATTGCTGATCACGCGGGTGCTGCCCATCGTGGGCGTTGTCCTGCTCTTGCTTTGCCTGTTGGCTGCCGGCGTATCGGCCCAAGCGCCCGGCGACGAGGAAGAACCGGCCGGCCCGTCGCTCCAGCCGGTGGTGGCGACCGTGCAGCAGGCCGTGCCGCTGACGCTGACCTTTAGCCTACCCAGCCCAACCGGCGCCATCACCGTCGAGGTGCCGGTCTCGCTCACCCTGGCGATCCGCATCGGCATCGGCGACAGTGTGACCGCTACCCTGAATGTGACGCCCACCGTGGGGTCGCTGACTTCCACGGCAGGCTCGACCGTGGTGGTCGGCGCGCCCACCGCGGACGAGACCACAGAGGAGGTCGAGGAAGAGGCGACGCCGGCAGCCAGCCCGTCGCCCACCCCCACCGCCCAACCCACCCGGCCCGTCGGCGCAACGCTGACCCCCACTCCGGCAGGCGGCGCCGGCGATGAAACCGGCGACGAGGGAGCCGAGGAAGCGCCCACCGCTACGCCGACGCCGGAGCCAACCCCTACCGAGGAAGCCGCAGAGGTCGTCGCGCCCAGTTGCCCCGACCCGCGCGCGGTCATCACCGCGCCCGGCGTCAACCAGACCGTCTCGGGCATGGTGGACGTGATCGGCTCGGCCACCCATGAGAACTTCCAGTATTACAAGCTGGAATATGCCCCAGGCGCAGGCGTCTCGCCGGATGCCAACTTCGCCTACCTGACCGATGCGCGTGTGCCGGTGAGCAACGGGGTGCTGGCGAGCTTTGACAGCACGATGCTGGATAACGGCGACTACACCCTCAAGCTGACCGTCGTAGATAACACGGGCAACTTCCCGCCGCCCTGCACCGTCTCCATCCGCATCTTCAATTAACGCGGCGGTTGACGCGACCGGCTCACATCACTGATCGGCGCGGCCCAGTCGCGCAAAACCGCGTTGCCTTTTGAGGGCGACCGGCGTCCTGATAGATAGCACTATCTACAACAGGAGGCCGGTCGCCCTCTTTTGCGATTTGCCATAGAACGGAAATTCTGCTTTGATAGAGACCATGCGCAGCGCTATCGGCAAGATCGTCAAATCCAACACCCATATTGACTATGTCTGCCAGGTCTACAACCCCGGTGAGATTGACGCCTGGCCCCAGCCCGCCGACTACAGCTTTGGCACCTTTGTCGCCATCCGGCTGGAGGAGAACGGTCTGCCGGGCGGACAACTGATCGGGGTCATCTACAACACCCTGCTCATGAACCCGGACTTCGGCAGCCTGGGGCCGCGCCTCAGCCCGCGCCAGGAGTTGGAGGTCTTCACGCCCGATTACCTGGCCGAAACCGCGACGCTGGTGGGCATCATTGCTGTGGGCTGGATCACCGCCGCCGGCGACTGTTACCAGGGGGTGCCGGCGCTGGCCGCCACGGTCAACAACCCTGTCTACCGGCTGGACGACGAGGAGCTGTGCCGCTTCCATCGCAACGGGCGCGGCGAGCTGGGGCTGCGCTATCTGCCTCTGCTCTTGGCCCAGAACAACCCGCTCGTCCCGCCGCTCCTGCTCAACATTGTGGACCGCCTGATGGCCCTCTTCCCAGACCAACGGATGCAGCTCACGTTGATGCGCAACAACCTGGCCTGGAAGAGCATTGTGCAGCCGGCAAGTTGATCGCCGGCGCGCCAGGTAGGAGTATCGTAAAATAAGCGGCATACCGATTGTGTAGGCGCGGTATTGTACCGCACGCTCCGGCTGACACACGTGTACGCACGCCGCTGCATGATACGCTGTGCGGCAAGGATGCCGCACCTACGGGTATGGCGCTTATCTTCGTAAAGTCCTAGGTGGCGCGTTGCGCTGAGTTCGCGTTGGCACGTTACGCCCACTTCGTGAGCGAGATTGCCCCATGAGTGAGTTGACCACCACCCAACCTCTCTGCGTCGGCACCGTCAAAGGGCCGGGCGAGACCCCCACCGATTACTGCTTTATTGCGCCGGACCCGGAACGGCGGGTCAAGCATGGCGAGTTCGTCTATTACTTGGCCGAGGTAGACGGCGCCGAGCGCCAAATCCTGGGGCGCGTGACGGCGCGGCGGGCGGTGCGCGTCTTTCCCGACAGCTTTATGGCCGACCCCAGCGTGCCGCCCAGCGAGGTGGCGGCGCTGGTGGGCTATGACAGCGACGCCAACGAGCTGTTTGAGATCACGGTGGCGGTGCTGGGCTATCACAACCCGGAGATGGGCGACTTCATCAACCCGCGCGTCCCGCCGGCGGGCGGCTCGCCCGTCTACATCGCCGATAATGACCTCCTGGCGCGGGTGTTGAGCAAGCGCCGGCAGGGCGAGCGGGGCAGCGCCGCCATCGGCAGCCTGCTCAGCCGCGAGCCGGGCGCGGTGCCAGTGGCGCTGGACGTGCGCAGCTTCACCAGCACCCACCTGGCGATCATCGCCAGCACCGGCAGCGGCAAGAGCTACCTGGCCGGCGTGCT
>DATLZJ010000163.1:0-2679 GCA_035574055.1 Caldilineaceae bacterium | reverse complement strand
CCGCCGGTATTAGTTATAGGATAGGGCCAGGATTGAGGTGAAGTTGTTGAGCCAATGAAGGCGAATCCATCGCCGGCGTGGTAAACCAAGGAGGTTTTTCCACCAAACTCAAGCCCTCAATCCCCACGAGCAACGGCTCGTGTATAGATGCACCTAACCAGACAATCGGTTTCAGCGGAGGTGCGGATGATCTTGAATGAGGTAAACAATTGAATACAGCACCGTAGCCCCGGGCAACCATGGTTGGCCGGGGCCTTTTTTGTTTACTCTCCTATTGTGTTTGGCCGCGTAGCCGACACCCCTAGGGCGATTCGCCGCTACGGCAATTGAAGGATGCCGGGCTCGCGCACAAGCTCTTCTTCAATCCTGCGCTTGCGTGCGTTAAGAATCGTAGAGCGCCCCAAATAGCCAACCAACCGGCGGGGGTCCTCACGGCTCACAACCAGGAGCCGCCCCACATTGCGTTGGAGCATACACGCCAACGCTTCATCTACCAGCTCGTCCGGATAGGTTACTTGGGGGCTGGCGCTGCCGGCCTCAAGCACCGTCATTTGCCCGGTAGGGTCTTTACTCAATGCCCGCACGACATCGCCACGGGTGATGATACCCATCAGATGGCGCTGCTCGTCCACAATGGCCTGAGCCTGATGGCGGGTCAGCTCAGGGTCGCCGCTGGCGATACGCGACGACAGCTCATTCACCGTCATTGTCGCGGGAATCACCGCCAGGTCTTGATCCATGATCTCGCCGACGCGGACCAGCATGAAGGGATCAACCGAGTATTCTCGAATCAAATGCAGGCCGCGCCGGGCCACTTTCTCGGTCAGGATCGAACGGCGCATGAGGAGCACCGTCACGCCATAGGCGACGGCGCTGCCGGCCATCAAAGCGGGAAGCGCATTGAGATCATGCGTTAGCTCGACGGTAAAGATCATGGCCGTCAAGGGCGCCCGCATGGTCCCACCCATCAGCGCCGTCATGCTGATCATGGCCCATAGCCCTGGGTCCTGTCCCGAAAACAGCCCTGCTTCGAGCGCCCCCAACGCAGCGCCGATGATCAGCAAGGGGGCCAGGACGCCGCCGGAGGTGCCGGAGCCGAGCGCGACAGCCCAGACAAGCGCCTTGATCAGCAACAGCGTGATCACCGCCATGCCGACCATGTCCCCGCGGATCAGACCCTCGATGAGATCATAGCCGACGCCAAGGACACGAGGGTCGAGATAGCCGCCAATGCCTACGATCAAGCCACCCAGCACAGGCCACCACATCCAGTGGGTGGGCAGTCTGTGAAATAGGTCCTCGAACAGATAGACCAAACCGGTAACGGCAATGGCGCCCAACCCAGCGGCGAGACCGAGGGCGATCGCCATAAGAATGGTGGTCGCGGAAAGCAGGCCATGGGGTGTGGTCGGGAAGATAGGGCCATTACCCAACAAGGGCACACGTACAACCGCAGCAACGGTAGCCGCAAGCGTCACCGGAATGAACGAGCGTGGGCGCCATTCAAAGAGCAGTAGCTCAACGGCAAGCAGCACGGCTGCCACCGGAGTGGCAAAGATAGCCGCCATCCCGCCGGCTGCGCCGGCCACCAGGAGAGTCTTCCGCTCCGCCGCCGACAGGTTAAAGAGTTGGGCAAAGAGCGAGCCACATGCGCCGCCGGTCATGATAATTGGCCCTTCAGCGCCAAAGGGGCCGCCTGTGCCAATGGAAATGGCCGAAGACAGGGGCTTGAGGGCAGCCACTTTAGGGTCGAGCTTGCTGCGCCCGATGAGAATGGCCTCGAGCGCCTCCGGGATGCCATGACCGCGGATCTTGGGTGAGCCATAACGCGCCATCAACCCAACGATCAGACCGCCGATTGCCGGGACAACGATCACCCAGACGCCCAGGGGATGCGCAGCAGGGGTCGCCTCGGCGAAGGAAAACCGCTGGTAGAATGCGAGATTTGTAAATAGGGCAATAAGCTGTATCAGGATGTAGGCAACGACGGCGCTGATAATGCCGATGACTGTAGCCATCGCTGCCAGAATGAGGATTCTCTTGTCGCGGGTAAAATCGGCAAGCCGGTCTTGGATCACATGGGTTTCAACGTGGATGGTCATATGGACTCCTACACCTCATCAGTTCCAAATGGGGCGCCGCCATACGGGGGCATGGCGACGGGTCAACGTGTCAGGTGTAGCACTGGCCGCAGCAGATGTCAAATCAACCGGGATAGGAAACGGCCTTAGGCCCCGCAAAAGCAAAGGGATTACCGGGCGCTAGACCCTGGCGCGCGCCATCCGCACCAGATGGAGCAGCAGACCGGCGAAGGTCGCCAGCCAGGCCGCCAGCGCCACATAGATAAAGGCGCGCGGGATCGCCAGTAGGAAAGGTAGCTCCAGCGCCTGGGCCAGCCGGAAGGTGCAGGTGGTGTACATCCCTAAGGGGAAGACCAGACCCCAATATTGGGGATCATAGACCAGCGGGTAATGTTGAAGTCCATACCGCCACACGCCCAACACCAGCAGCAGCGGAATCCACCAGGTGGCTGTGGACCAAAAAAAGAGAGTGAAGCCCTTGAGAAAGGGCAGCAATTCCATCAGCAGGGGCTGTTGCTCGGCGTTGAGGATGAGCGTCGTCCCGGCGAGGGTGGTGATGGCGACCGCGCCCATGTTGATCCAGTAGGGCGGCGTCAGG
>DATLZJ010000162.1:0-3215 GCA_035574055.1 Caldilineaceae bacterium | reverse complement strand
GTATTATCGAGATTACGAAGGGCCCTCGGTCGATGACGCGCCAGGGGTAGCGTGCCCAAAATGCAGAGCGGTAAATGCCGCAAAGGCGCGCTTCTGTCAAGAATGTGGGACCCCTTTGACGCCAGCCAAATGCGCGTCCTGTGGCGCCGATATTGCGCCTGCTGCAAAGTTTTGCCCGAATTGCGGAAAACAAGCGTCTCCATCGTAGCCGCAGCCGCCCAACAAGGCGCTAGGGCCGGCAAACAAGCCGCGAAGCGGGTTGTTTGCGGCTGAGCTTGGGCGATCGTGTTCACCTTGCTGGCAGCACATCATCTACCAGGTTGGCATATGCTGAAAGGCCGTGAGACAAACCAGAAGCCCAAGCTCAACTGAGGCTCAATTCCAGTGAATGGACAAGAGTTTGCTGAGGAAGTGACCATGTACCACTTAAGGATAGCGACAATCACACTCAGTGCATTGCTCACGCTAGGAGCAGGAGCGGTGACGCAAATACCCCATCCCCGCAGTTCGGAGCTGAGGACTGCGCTTCCTGGGAGTGAGCAGGCTCTTCCTGAGCCTCCGCCGCCAGAAGCGCGACCGCAGTCAACACTCCCGACAGCGCCGCTCGGCTATGAGGGCAACGAACACCGAGATGGTATTCACCATGGCTACGATGGTCATCACAATTGGCACCTGAAAGGGAGCCGTCGATAGGAGGAATGATTATGAGAGAGATCAAAGCGTACCTACGCATCAACATGTTGACGAAGGTGATCCGCGGATTAGAAGACGCAGGGTTCACCGACATGACGGTCATCGATGTGAAGGCCATCCGCCATGGATTGCGGGACGAGGATCTGGACTACTCTGTGGAGTTGGCTGAGCGCTACATGAACGTGGCCAAACTGGACATGGTGGTGCGGGATGCGGATCTGGAGCAGGTGCTCAAGATCATCCAAGAAACGGCACGAACAGGACGGCGAGGAGATGGGTTGATCTATGTGAGCCCGGTCGAAGAGGCGGTCCATATCCGCACCGGGATGAGCGGAGAAGCGGCCGTAGTGTCCCCGGAGGACAAGTAGGGATTGTTCAGACTATGCGAAAGGTCAGTCCGTGCATCAACGATATCGCTGCTTTCCTACTGGTGATCTTCAAAGGGTGGAAATTCTTCAGATCAGCCGCGCCGTGAAGACCAGCTGCACGAGCCATCGTGAGGCTCATGAGTGCCAAGCGCTCTTAGCGGGGACGTTGCTGTTTCTCTTCGTCTTCTCTTTTCTTCTGGCTTGTGATCGGGCACGCGAACCAGAAAGGCTGTTTGCCGCAGCGGCGGAGGCCGAGAGAGCAGGGCAGCTGCGGGTCGCTGCCGAACTGTATCATCGAGCAGCAGAGCTTAGGCCGCAGGACTTTGATGCACAGTATCGGGCCGCGCTGCTTGATGTACGAGTCGGTCACTTCACCGCAGCAGAAGCGCTTTTGAGAAAGATTATAGCGTTACGACCCGATTTTGCCCCGGCTTATCTCAATCTCGGCGTGGCGTTGCTGCAGCAGGGCAAGAAAGCCGAGGGCAGGAAAGAGTTTGTGGAAGCGCTCCGTTTGGACCCGCGGTTCACCAAGGCCTATTACAACCTCGGGGTGGTGGAAGTTGCGGACGGTCGCCTTGCCGAAGCCGAAAAGCTGTTCAAGAACGTGATCTCCATTGATCCGACCCACCAGCCTTCCTATGTGCGCCTGGGGAACCTGTATGTCAGACAACGGCAGTTTGCGGCTGCGCTGTTCATCCTCAAGCAGGCGTTGGCGCTCAAACCTCAGGATGCCCAGGTCTTCTTTAACCTGGGCCTTGCCTATGCCGGGATAGAGAAGAATGAGCAATCCTTGACCGCGTTCCAGCAGGCGATCGAGCTGAACCCGATCTACACCAAAGCCTATTACAATCTGGGCACCCTGCGCATCAAGCTGAAGCGCTATCATGACGCGCTCCAGCCGCTGCACGAAGCCATTCGACTCAATCCACGCTGGAGCGATGCCTTGTACAATCTGGCGGTCGCCTATGCGCATGTGGGAGAGGAAGGCACCGCCAGACAATGGCTCAAGCAAGCGCTCCGGTTAAATCCGTCACTGGCGCCTGAGGCGCAAAGAGATGAGGATTTCAAGGGTCTTTTCTTAGACCCCGGTTTCTTCGCCGGTCTTCACCGCTGACCCCGAAGCTTAGGAGACACATGGAACAGAAACATACCGCGACTCCGGCCCAGAATAAACGCCGACTTCCTGCTGTCTTCAGCCTCACGGCCGTGTACCTGCTTGCTGCTAAGGTCATTAGTAGGGGATTGACGCGCGGCCTCGTCCTGCTTGCTGGTGTCGGCCCCGGGCTCACTGACATGGCCGGGCTGGTGCTGGCACTGCTCGCCATTTTCTTTGCCGAGCGCCCAGCGACGCTAGAACACACCTACGGCTATTACCGGATAGAGATCCTTGCTGCACTCTACGGGTCGGCGAGGCATCCCGGAAGACGGTGGTGGCGATCGTGACGCACAGCCGTAGACGACGGGCTCGCCCACTCAGGGAAGCGAGGCCAGCAATAACTCCCATGCGGCGTGGTCTCGCGTGGACGCTGCTCGGCTTGGCGTGTGCCGGCGCTGTGATCAGCCTGTACCTCACCTACATATTCTCCCGGCTTCATCGGGAACCGGGTTGGCAGAGCGTTTGCGCGATCAGCGAGGCGCTCGACTGCGACGCCGTGGTGCTGAGCCCCTACGGATCGGTCGCCGGGGCGCCGCTCTCGTTCCTCGGGATCTGGTTTTACGGGTTCGTCATGCTCGTCGCGGGTTTGGAGCTCCGAGCACGCCGGCCTCGCTTCCCGCGGTCGCTGGTGACCGTGCTGTGGGTGGCGGCCGCGAGCGCGGCCGCCACATCGGTCGGGCTTGCCGCCGTCTCGCTATTGGTGCTACGGACATTCTGCCTTTTTTGCGCTGTGCTCTATGCGCTCAATGGCGCGATGTTCGCGGTGGCTTGGATTGGTCTCCAGAGCACCGGCGAGAGTGTACGGCAGACGCTCGTTGCGGAGCGACGACATTGGGAACGTCATCCGTTTCGCGCCATCGGCTCTCTCGGGGCTGCGCTGGCAGTTCCGTGGATCGCGGGCGCGGCGTACTCGGCTGGCTCTGGCGGCTCTGCCGTGTGCGCAGCCGTCGCCGCCGCCAAGGATGCCGGCCAGGACCAGGTCACCGTGACCGTCTACA
>DATLZJ010000161.1:0-2086 GCA_035574055.1 Caldilineaceae bacterium | reverse complement strand
GCCGAGACCTATCGTCTGGCCGAGGACAATGTCTTTCGCAGCCGCGGCCACTGTATGGTCATGGGTACCGCTTCGACCATGAACTCGCTGCTGGAGGCGCTGGGCATCGGCCTGCCCGGTACCGGCGCTACGCCTGCCGCTGACAGCCGTCGCCTGCGCCTGGCCGAGCAGACGGGCCGGACCATCGTCGAGCTGGCGCAGCAGGGGTTTCGTCCCTCGCAAATCCTCACCCGCCAGGCCTTCGAAAACGCCATTACCCTGCTCTGTGCCCTCGGCGGCAGCACCAATGCCGTGGTTCACCTGCCGGCCATTGCCGGGCGGCTCAACATTGATCTGCCGCTGGAGCTATTCGACGCCATCAGCCGCCGCACGCCGGTTATCGCCAATCTGCGCCCCAGCGGCGCTTACCAGATGGAAGACCTCTTCTATGCCGGTGGCATCCCTGCCGTCCTGCGCGAGCTGCTGCCCCTGCTCCACGGCGATGCGCTGACCGTCACCGGGCGCACCCTGGCCGAAAATGTACAGGACGCCGAGATTCAGAATCGGGAGGTGATCCGCCCGCTGGACGACCCCCTCCAGCCGGAAGGCGGGCTTGCCATCCTGCGCGGCAATCTGGCCCCCGACGGCGCGGTGATCAAGCACGCCGCCGCCACCCCGGCCCTGCTCCGCCACCGCGGACGAGCCGTGGTCTTCCACAATATGGACGACCTGCGCGCCCGGCTCAATGCGCCCGACCTGGCGGTGACGCCGCAGAGCGTGCTGGTGCTGCAAAACTGCGGGCCGGTGGGCGGGCCGGGAATGCCGGAGGTGGGCAATCTGCCCATCCCCGAAAAGTTGCTCAAACAGGGAGTGCGCGATATGGTGCGCATCTCCGACGCGCGCATGAGCGGCACAGCCTACGGCACAATTGTGCTGCATGTCGCGCCGGAGAGCGCCGTGGGCGGCCCGCTGGCCCTGGTGCAGGATGGGGACGAGATCGAGCTGGACGTGCCCAACCGCCGCCTCCACCTGCATGTACCGGAGGAAGAGCTGGCCCGCCGCCGGGCGGCCTGGCAGCCCCCCCGCCCCGCCTACACGCGCGGCTATGGGCAGCTTTACCTGCGGCATGTCAACCAGGCGCCCCAGGGCGCAGACTTCGACTTTCTGCGCGGCTGCGACCCCGTGACAGTCACGTTGCAGCCCAAATTCTAGCGGCGCGCCCGCGCCGGAAAGGAGCACTACCTACCGTGATCAATATCACCATGCCCACGGTCAAACTACTCGACGGTACCCAGCTCCCGGTCTTGGGGCTGGGCACCTGGCAATATGGCGGCGGCTCCACCGCAGACTACAGCCGCGATGCCGAGTCGGTCGCGATGTTGCGCCGGCTGATCGAGATGGGCTACACCCATCTGGACACAGCCGAGTCCTATGGCCGCAACCATTGTGAAGAACTGGTCGGCCAGGCCATCAAGCACTTTGACCGGAGCGACATCTTCATCACCACCAAAGTCTCGCCGGAGCACCTTCGCTATCGCGACGTATTGGCCGCACTGGAGGGCAGCCTGCGCCGGCTGGACACCTCCTATGTGGACCTCTACCTGATCCACTGGCCCAACCGGGACATTCCGCTGGAGGATACCTTCCGCGGCCTCAACGAGCTGCTGGCCGATGGCCGCGTGCGCCGCGTCGGCGTCAGCAACTTTGACCTGCCCCTGCTCCAACAGGCCATCGCCCTTTGCCAGGGGCCGATCATCACCAACCAGGTACGCTATAATCTGCTCTATCGGGAGCCGGAGCAGAATGGCCTATTGGCCTTCTGCCAGCGAGAGGGCATCGTGCTCACCGCCTATTCGCCGCTCAAGGACGATGTGCTCAAGCACCCCACCGTCATCGCCATTGCCCAGGCTCACGGGGTCACCCCGGCGCAGGTAGCGATCCAGTGGCTGGTGCGCCAACCCTATGTCATCACCATCCCCAAATCCAGCGACCTGGCCCATGCGCAGGAAAACCTGGATGCGTTGGCGCTGGAGCTATCGGCGGACGAGGTGGCCCGGCTGGACGCCATCGCTTAACCCGATCACCTAAAGCAGGACTCAGCGAAACC
>DATLZJ010000160.1:0-3279 GCA_035574055.1 Caldilineaceae bacterium | reverse complement strand
GTTGCGCGGTTCCTGGGGATTGCCGCCGGGGCGCTTATCGCGCGGCGGTATATTGCGGTTGTCTGCCATTCTGTTCTCTCATTTGCGAACGAGCGACGCCTCGATAAACCAAACGCCGCCCGCACATGGGTGGGAGCGGCGCGGTGATGAGCGGTCGCCAATAGTCTATTGAGTTTGGGCATCCGGCTCCGTAAGCGAGATAGCCATGCGCCCCAAGCGGCGGCTTTCGCCGGCGCTGCCTTGGGCTTTACCCCATCGCGGCCAACTGCGCGGCGATGCTGGCCCCCACCCGATGGGTCTCGGCCTTATGAACCGGCGGCAGGTCCGCCGAGAGATGGCGGTCCGGCGTTGAGGCTTCATCAGGCTTGTCGCTGAGACAGAGCAACAAGCAGCCGCGCGCCTGGAGCCACTCGCTCAACTCACAGACCTCGTTGGTCAGTGTGATCTCATGGGCCAGCAGCTCCTCCACCGGCGCATCGTCGGGCATGTTGCCCATGCGCTCGACGGTGGTGATGAACTCCTGGCGGCGGAAGCTCTTAAAGGGCGTAGGGTCGCCGGTGCGCACGCTGCCAAGCACCGCTTCGTGGACCTGGCGCAGGCTCTCGCCGCCCAACGAGCGGCCCATCAGGCGGATGTCCACCCAGCGCAGGAACTGCTCAAAGTTCTCCAGGCTGCCGTTCTGGATCTCGGCCAGCACCTCGTCGTAGCTGATCAGCCCCGCATTGAGCACCAGACAGATGTAAGCCAGATAGTCCTGGTTGTCTTCGGTCAGAAAATGGTAGCGCGAGCGATTCAACTCGGCATATTGGCGCTCAAAAGCCGCGCGGTCGAAATTCTCACCCAGGACCGCATCCATCGTGCGGAAGATGCCCTCCAGCCGGGCTTCGTTGATCACCTGGTCGTTGCGCCCTTTGGCGCCCAGCGCGGTCTTGTCAATATCCACAATGACCACCGTGCGCTCGTCTAGATGCAGCCCTTGATCCAGCGTCCAGGCGATCCAGTCGCTCAGGGCCGTCCAGCGGTTGGCGGAAAAGATGCCCTCGTGGTCGTCAATCTCAGTCTTATAAGGCTCGCCGGCCTTTTCGTTGCCGATGAAGCAGGAGCCGTTCCACTCGGCCATCTGTTTCATGTTGGTATAGGCCTGGCCGTCGTTGTAGCGTGTATCGCCGACAAAGAGAATCTCGCTTAACGGGGTAGGGTTTCGGCGCAGCTTCTGCTGAGCTTGCTTGGCGAACCACACGGCTGCCTTCGCATAGGCCGGGTCCTGCTTGCGTGGAATGCGGTCGTTGGCAATTTCCATCTTGTACGCAGCGGCTTTCAACCCGGGCAAGCGCCGATCCAGCGGTTCCAGATTGCGGTAAATCACCAGGTCGCCGAAGTAATCGGCCAACTTGGCGCGGCCGAAGTTCTTCAACACCACCTGCACTTGATCGGCGGACAGCACATTGGTCGTCGAGACGTTGGTCACAGTTTCCCCCTAATTATTCCAACAGAACCGTGCGGGAGCGCGTCGCCGGGCAGGGTTGGCGGCGCGCTCCCCCCTCTGGACAGAGGGTTACGCCACGGCCAACGAATGGGCAAGGGCTGCGGCCTCTGGGCCAAGATAGCCTTGCGCCACGATTAGCTCGGCGTTCAGCAGACTCCCACCCGCCGCTCCGCGGATGGTGTTATGTCCTAAGACCATAAACTTATAATCGAACAACGGATCGGGGCGGAGGCGCCCTACCACCGTTGCCATGCCAGGAACACTTCCGGCCAGACGGTCCAGACGCGGCTGGGGCCGGTCTTGGGCCGTGTGGTACAGGATGGCCGGCTGCGGCGCGCTGGGCAGGTTCAACTGTTGCGCCAACGGCCGGTACTCCTCCCAGGCCCGGAGAATTTCCTCCTGGCTTGGTTTCTCCTTAAATTCTACGCTGACCGCCTCCAAATGTCCATTCCGCACCGGAACCCGGTTGCAATGGGCGCTGACAACAAAATCCGCATAGTGGACCTGCTCGCCGTCAAAGATGCCCATCAGCTTGTGCGGCTCCTTTTGCTCCACCTTCTCCTCTTCGCCGCCAATGTAGGGCACCACGTTGTCGAGGATGTCCATGCTGCTGACGCCGGGGTACCCCGCGCCGCTGATGGCCTGCATGGTGACGACAAAGAGCTTCTGGATGCCGAAGCGCACATGCAAGGGGTGGAGCGCACAGACCAAATGGGTGGTGGTGCAATTGGGGTTGGTCGTGATAAAGCCGTTCCAGCCACGGTTGCGTTTTTGGATCTCGATCAATCCGAGATGCTCAGGGTTGACCTCAGGGATGAGCAGGGGTACGTCCGGGTCATAGCGATGGTTGCTGGCATTGCTGCAAACCACATAGCCGGCGGCGGCAAAGGCCGTCTCCACTTCGCCGGCAGTGGCTGAGGGCAGGGCGCTGAAGACAATCTGGGCGTCGAAGCCCGGCTCGCACTCGCGTAGCACTACATCGCGCAGGTGAGCCGGCATGTCGCCGCGCAGGTTCCAGTTGCAGGCGTCGGCATAGCGTTTGCCGGCGTTGCGCTCGGAGGCGCACAGGGCGCTGATCTCAAACCAGGGGTGCCCCTGGAGCAATTGGACAAAGCGTTGGCCGACGGCGCCCGTCGCGCCCAATACGCCAACCTTGATCTTGGCAGGCTGATTGGCAAGAGCCATTGGTTGATCTCCTATAGATCTATCGTGCATCTACGGCTTACGCCGTATAGGCTAGGTCAATGATATCGCTGAGCACGCCGGCGGCGGTGGCGTCCACGCCCGCGCCTCGTCCCTGGACTACTAGGGGGTTGGGGCTGTACCAGCGGGTGGAGAATTCGACCAGGTTGTCTGTTCCGGTGAGCCGGCCCAACGGGCTATCGGCCGGCGCCAAGGTCGGCCCCACCCGGCACGCGCCGTTTTCCACCTGCGCTGCGTAGCGCAGCACCTTGCCTGCGGCTGCGGCGGCCTCCACTTGCGCTCGAAAGTGGTCGTCCAGCGTGGGCAGGGCCGCCATGAATTCGTCCACCGTCAGCGACGCCATCTCGGCGGGATAAAGCCCCTGGACCTCAACGTCGTCCATCTCCAGACGCCAGCCCAGCCCACGGGCCAGGATCAGCGCCTTGCGGGCCACATCCACGCCGCCGAGGTCATCCCTGGGGTCCGGCTCAGTATACCCCAGGCGGTGGGCCTCGCGCACGACGGCGCTAAAGGGGTGTCCCGCCTGGAGGCCGGTCATGACATAGCCCAGGGTGCCGCTGAAGGCGCCGGTGATGCGCTGCACCTCATCG
>DATLZJ010000159.1:0-2597 GCA_035574055.1 Caldilineaceae bacterium | reverse complement strand
CCGCCAGGAGACGCCCCTACGCATCCTGGGGACACTGCTGGGCCACAATGCGCTGGTTGATCAGCGCCGCCATGTGTCCCGCGCCATAACCATTGTCAATGTTCACCACCGCCACGCCCGATGCACAACTGTTGAGCATCGCCAGCAGCGCGGCCAGCCCGCCGAAGCTGGCGCCATAGCCGACCGAGGTGGGCACGGCGATGACCGGTGCGGCAGTCAGCCCCCCCACCACACTCGCCAGGGCGCCCTCCATACCGGCGACCACAACGACCACGTTGGCCTGCTGGATGGTCGCTACATGGGGCAACAGCCGGTGCAGCCCGGCCACGCCGACATCCTGAATCCGGTGGGAGCGATGGCCCATTAGATCAAGCGTCAACACCGCTTCCTCCAGCACCGGCAAGTCGCTGGTGCCCGCGGCGACCACTACCACCCCTGGATGGCGGGGCCGCTCCGGCTCGCGGTCCAGCCAGAGACAGCGGGCCAGCAGATGATACTGGAGATCGGGCACGACCGCCCGTGCGGCCTCATATTGCTCCGGCGTTGCCCGGGTCCCCAAGAGACGCGGCCCGCGCGCAGCCAGATGGGCCGCAATGCCCGCCACCTGGTCCGGCGTCTTGCCCGAACAAAAGATCACCTCGGGGAAGCCCCAGCGCAAGGCGCGATGGTGGTCCAGGGTCGCAAAGCCCAGGTCTTCATAGGGCAGCGTGCGCAGCGCGGCCAGAGCCTCGTCCACCCCTTGCTCCCCGCGCGCCACCTGCTCCAACAACAGCCGTAGCCCTCGCTGGTCCATAGGCGAATTCAAGCGCGGGCCGCCATCACCAGCGGAACTGGTGCGGGCCAAAGTCGGCCTCGTAGAAGGGCGAGACCATGCGCCCCGGCGGGACCAGCCGGTCCACCGCCGCCCGATCCTCGTCGGTCAAGGTCACATCCAGCGCGCCCAAATTATCCTCCAACTGCTCCATGGTGCGCGGGCCGATAATGGGACTGGTGACGCCCGGCTGCTGGATCACCCAGGCCAGCGCAAATTGCGCCAGTGTACAACCCTTGGCGTCGGCCAGGGGGCGCAGTTCCTCCACCACATCGTAAAGCTCGTCCACCTTGCGTCGCGCCCACATCGGGTTGCCGCTCACATCGGCATAGCGGGCGCCCTCCGGCGACGGGTTCTCGCGGGTATATTTGCCGGTCAACAGCCCGCCCGCCAGGGGACTCCAGGGGATGATGCCAAAGCCGTAGGTCTGGGCCATGGGGATCAGCTCACGTTCGATGCGGCGGTCCAGGATGTGATAGGGCGGCTGTTCGCAGACGAAGCGGTTCAGCCCATATTCCTTAGAGACCCAAAGCGACTCCACCAGTTGCCAGGCGGCAAAGGTGCTGGTGCCGAGATAGCGCACCTTGCCGCTCCGCACCAGGTCGTCCAGGGCGCGCAACACCTCGTCAATCGGCGTATCCGAGCGTGGCCGGTGAATTTGATAGAGGTCAATGTAGTCGGTCTGGAGCCGGCGCAGGCTCTGCTCGCATTGTTCGATGATATGGCGGCGGCTGGTGCCGGCAGCATTCGGGTCATCATCGTCCATGCGACCATGCACCTTGGTCGCCAGCACGACGCGGTGGCGCTTGCCGTTGCGTTTGAGGGCTTCGCCGGTGACTTCCTCGCTCCGCCCTCGGCTGTAGACATTGGCCGTGTCCAGGAAGTTGATCCCCGCATCCAGCGCACGATCGATGATGGCGTAGGAATCTTCCGGACTCGTCTTCCCGCCGAACATCATACAGCCCAGGCAGAGGGGGCTGACCTTGACGGCGGTGCGTCCCAGCGAACGGTACTCCATGAATTTTGCTCCTTCACAGGTGGGCGTGGCGCCGGTGGGTGCTGCGACGGGCGCAGGCAGAAGGATGGCTGTTCAGCCGCGGAACACGAGCAATCCCCGCCGGCCTTGCACTCGCATGATGCCCATTATACCATCATTCGCAGGGTGGACTGTAGCGCGTCTCCAGCTGAAAGCCGGTAGCTGGCGGTTTATAACGAAAGGACTTCAATCACCAATACTCACTAAGGAGAATGATATGCTCTGGCCTCGCTTCAAGCGGTGGCTTTACCAAGGGGGGCGCCCCAATGCCCTGGCGCGTGCGGTTGACCAGGGCATTCTTCATGAATTCAGTCCATGATGGAGCCGCAGGATAGGTTGACGATGGCTCCGGTCATCGCGCTGGCTCGATCTGAGGCCACCAAGACCGCAGCGTTGGCAACCTCCTCCAATGTTGGGAGCCGGCCAAGAACAGTCCCGTTTTCCATGTAAGTCCTCGATTCAACGTGGTCAGTCGGCCATGTCTCCGGAATCGCATCGGGGCGCAGACAGACGACGCGAATTCCGAACGGGCCAAGTTCACCCGCCAGGCTGCGTGATAGCGCCTCGATGGTGGCGCACGCTGTGCTGAAGCCGCCGGTCAAATGGTATCTGCGATCGCGACCGGACAGTCCTGATGAGGACGACGAGAGGGTGAGGATGACGCCAGAACGTTTTTGCACCATGTGGCGGGCCGCTGCTGTAGCCGTGAGGAAGTATGTTTTGGCGGCTATTAGGATGGGCAGGGTAAAG
>DATLZJ010000158.1:0-3898 GCA_035574055.1 Caldilineaceae bacterium | reverse complement strand
CAGGGTGAACGCCAGCTTTGTCCAGCGGTCGCCGGGCCAGGCCAGCTCTGTGGCGGCCAGGATGGCGCGCTCGCTTGCCGGCGAGCGCCGCCGGAAGGCGACGCGCAGCGACCCGCTGCCGGTTGCTTTCACCCAAAGATGCCCCTCATAGCGCCGCTCGCGCTGGTGGGGCGGAAAGATACCTTGCGCCAGGACTGCTTCTCCGCCTGCCGGCTGGAGGCGAATCGAATGGCCGATGCGGCCGGGCTGGTTGCCGATGCCCGCGCCATGCGGCTCGACCGTCCAGGGCAGGGGGATGCCATAGGCGGTCTCGTCGTCGAGCACCATCATACCAAAGCCGGTGACCCCCAGCTCGGGCCGCCAGCCTGCGTAGGCGCGTCGCCCCGCCTCATCCAACAGGTGTAGGCGCTCGGCGATCACGCCATTCTCGCGCAGCTTCGCCAGGTCTGCCGGCGGTACATTGTGGAAGGCGGCCAGCGTGGGGTTGAGCAGTAGTTGGGCAAGGATGCCGCCCTGGATAGAGAAGCCCAAGTGCTCCAAGAAGTTGCCAAAGAGCCGGGGATGGATGGCGGCTGGATCGGCGGCGTCGCTGTGGATCACCAGGTGTGGCGCTTGGTCGTCGCGGCGGTCCACCCGGAAAAGCTGAACGCCCTGTGAATCGGTCATAGCCTGCTTGGTTCTCACTTTCTAGGAGCAGCCCCACACAGTGGAGGTGGGCTTTAGGTCTGGTGAGAGATACTCTCTCTACCATGATTTTTTCTATAGAGCAAGCGCCGAAGATAGGCGTGATTTGGGGCGCGGCTTGTTTTGCTCTGGACATACCGTGGTCTATACTGGTGACTTTGTGCAAAAAATCACGCGAAACTTTTCTGCATCGAGCGTGTTCTTAATTGGTGGATTCAGCCACGAACAAGTTGAGCAAGAGCCTGACCGGCAGAACCTACCAGCATCTGAGCGTAATAAATTAGTACGAAAGTCGCCATTATGTCTTTAGAGATTCATTCCCATCTTATTTCGGCAAACGGCCATCACGCCGAGCCGCCGGTTCGGGTGGTCATCACTGGCATCGGCGCCATCACGCCGCTGGCCCTCAATATGCCTGAGACCTGGGCCGCGCTGTTGGCGGGCCGCTCCGGCATTGACCATATTACACGCTTCGATACTAGCGAGTTGCGTTGCACGTTCGCGGGAGAGGTACGCGGCTTTGACCCGGCCAACTATATGGACCGCAAGGAAGCGCGGCGTTTGGACCCCTATATCCAGTATGCGATGGCCGCGACCAAAGAGGCCATCGCAGATGCGCAGATTGATCTGAGCGCCGAGGAACCCGCCCGCGTCGGCGTTATTGTCGGTACAGGCATCGGCGGCCTGCAATCTACCATCGAGGGCGTCGAGATCAGCCAGACCAAGGGCCTGCGCAAGGTCAGCCCTTTTATGATCCCCAATATGCTGGTGGACAGTGCAGCGGGCAAGCTTGCCATCGAGTACAACCTCCACGGCCCAAACCATGCCGTCGTCAGCGCCTGCGCCAGCGGCACCTCGGCCTGTGGTGAAGCCTTTGAGATGATTCGCCGGGGCGACGCCGATGTGATGCTGGTGGGCGGGGCAGAGGCTGCGCTGGTGCCCATTATCGTGGCCGGGTTTGACGTGATGGGGGCCTTGAGCCAGCGCAATGACAACCCCGCGGCGGCTTGCCGTCCCTTTGACGCCGACCGTGACGGCTTTGTGATGAGCGAAGGCGCGGTGATGCTGATCATGGAGTCGGAGGCCCACGCACGGGCGCGCCAGGCGCGCATTTATGCTGAAGTCATCGGCTATGGCAGCAGCGCCGATGCCTATAGCATGGCCGCGCCCCATGAGACGGGCCGGGGCGCGGTAGACGCCATGAGCATGGCGCTGCGCAAGGCGGCGGCCTACGGCGTAATGCCCCACCATGTGGACTACATCAACGCCCACGGCACTTCCACCCGGCTGAATGATGTGACCGAGACATGGGCCATCAAAAAGGTCTTGGGCGAGCACGCCTATAACGCTAAGATCAGCAGCACCAAGAGCATGACCGGGCACCTGCTGGGCGGCGCGGGCGCGCTCGAAACAGCCATCTGCGCCAAGGTGATCCAGGAGGGGATCATCCCGCCGACCATCAACCTGGACAACCAGGACCCAGAGTGTGATCTGGACTATACGCCGCTGGTCGCGCGCCGGGCGGACGTGAAGGTCACGTTGAGCAATAGCTTTGGCTTTGGCGGACATAATGCTTGTATTATGCTGCGCCGGTATAGCTGATCATGTGAGCGCACACCATGAGTCTTCGGGGCAAAGAGGAAGGAGAACGAATGGTTGACACCAACGAGTCGCCGGTGCAATCAAATGGCGCATTGCATGGAGCACAAAATGGTGCAGGCCATCAACGGTCTTCCACACCGGGGCCGGCCAGCGCCGGCGAACCGGAGACCGGTTCCGGGCGGCGTTATGCTCAGATCATCGGCTGGGGCTATGCGGTGCCGGAAAAGGTCATCACCAACCATGACCTGGAGCAGATTGTTGATACCAGCGACGAGTGGATACGCACGCGCACGGGCATTGAGGAGCGGCGGGTGGCTGCCGATCCCAAGGAGACCACGGCAACCCTGGCGATTGCCGCCGCGCGCCGCGCGCTGGAGGTCGCCGACCTGCCTCCCAGCAAGCTGGACCTGATCATCTGCTCGACTAGCTCGCCGGAGCATATCTTCCCGGCCACGGCCAGCATTGTGCAAGACGCTATCGGCGCGATCAACGCCGGCGCGTTTGACCTGAGCGCCGCCTGCTCCGGCTTTGTCTATGCCCTCAGCATGGCGCGCGGCCAGATTTTGGCCGGGGATGCGGAATATGTGCTGGTGCTCGGCGCGGAGACCCTCAGCCGGATCGTAGACTGGACCGACCGCAACACCTGTGTCCTCTTCGGCGACGGCGCGGGCGCCGTTCTGATCGCCGCCAGCCATGTGCCCGGCGGCATCATGGCCTGTGAGCTAGGCAGCGACGGCTCTGGCGCCGAGCTGCTGATGGTGCCTGCCGGCGGCAGCGCCATGCCCGCCAGTCTGGAGACGGTGAGCAGCGGCAATCACTTCATCAAGATGGACGGCAAGGCCGTCTTCCGCTTTGCCACGCGGGTGATGGCCGACGCAACCCGGTCTGTGCTGGAGCGAGCAGGGCTGACGCCGGAGGATGTGGACTTGGTGATCCCCCACCAGGCCAACCTGCGCATCGTGCAGAACAGTGTGCTCAAGCAGTTGAAGATTCCGGAAGAGAAGGTCTTTGTCAATCTGCAAAAATATGGCAACACCAGCACGGCCAGCATTCCCATTGCCCTCTGTGAGGCCATCAAGGCGGGCAAAGTCAAGCCCGGCGACAAGTTGGTCTTTGTGGGCTTTGGCGCAGGGCTGACCTGGGCCGCCTGCACGGTGGTCTGGAGCGTGCCGACCGACCAGCCGGCTGCCGGCTGGTGGCATTCGACCCGCCGCCAGGCGGAGTACCAGGCCGCCGCGGCGCGCAGCATGTGGCGCCGCGCCGTGCGCTGGATGTACCATGTCTGGCCCAATGACCCGGAGAACCGACCGCTGCCGGAGAATGATGCCGGGCGTGAGCCGCAGACGCCGGCCCTTGGGCGGCGCGAGGATTAGAGTGAACGGAAAAGGCGGGCGACACCACTGTCGCCCGCCTTCCAGAGAACCGGCTACTGGAACTGCTCGGCGACTTCCGGCTTGAGCAGGTACCAGAGTGTCAGCCCGCCGGCGATGGTGCCGATGGGCACAACAAAGAGGCTGACTACTGCCAGCGCCAGAGCGGCGATGCGTCCCCACTGGCGCCGTGTCCACAGGCCATAGCCCACGGCCAGGTAGAGAATACAGGTCGCCATCAC
>DATLZJ010000157.1:0-2629 GCA_035574055.1 Caldilineaceae bacterium | reverse complement strand
GACCGCTTCTTGACGCTCTGGATTTTCCTGGCGATGGCGCTGGGGGTGGCGCTTGGCTACTTCGTGCCCGGCGTCGAGGGCTTCATCAACCGCTTCGCCGTGGGCGCAACCAATATTCCCATTGCCATCGGGCTGATCCTGATGATGTACCCGCCCTTCGCCAAGGTGAGGTATGAGGAACTGGGCGAGGTCTTCCGCAACCGCAAGGTACTGGGCCTCTCGTTGGTGCAGAACTGGCTCGTTGGCCCCGTGCTAATGTTTGTACTGGCCGTGCTCTTCTTGCGCGGCTACCCCGACTACATGGTGGGCCTGATCCTGATCGGGCTGGCGCGCTGCATCGCCATGGTGATCGTCTGGAATGAGCTGGCGAAAGGTGACACCGAGTACGCTGCCGGGCTGGTCGCCTTCAACAGCGTTTTTCAGGTCTTATTCTACAGCCTCTATGCCTGGGTCTTTATCACCCTGTTGCCCCAGGCGCTGGGCTTGCCGGGCGCGGTGGTGCATATCACCATCGGCGAGATCGCCCAGAGCGTGGCGATCTATCTGGGCATACCCATGCTGGCCGGCTTTGCGACGCGCTTCCTGCTGCTGCGCGCCAAAGGCAGGGCCTGGTACGAGACCCGTTTCCTGCCCAAGATCGGCCCGCTCACGCTGGTCGCGCTGCTCTTCACCATCGTGGTGATGTTCAGCCTCAAGGGCAACCTGATTGTCCAGATCCCGCTGGACGTAGTGCGCATCGCCGTACCGCTCACCCTCTACTTTGTGGCGATGTTCCTGGTCAGCTTCTGGATGGGCAAGCGCCTGGGGGCTGACTACCGCAAGACAACCACCCTGGCCTTCACCGCCGCCTCCAACAATTTCGAGCTGGCGATTGCCGTGGCCGTGGCGGTCTTCGGCCTGAATTCGGGAGCAGCCTTTGCCGCGGTCATCGGCCCGCTGATCGAGGTGCCGGTGATGATCGGGCTGGTCAATGTGGCCCTTGCCTTCCAGCGCCGCTCCTTTGGCGGTGAGCTTGCGCCTGTGCCCGCGGCGATGGTGGCCGCGAGCGAGGCCGCCTGCCCGCCGAACGGTTGGTCGAGCAGACGCGGCGCTAAATGGTAAAATGTCCGGTGGAATCGGGTAAACTACTGGCGATCCTGGAGCAGGCCATCTGCGCGGGCAACCCGATAGCTCGGTACGTTCGGCGGCAGCGCCATCTGGCTGGCGCTGCCGCCGGCAAGGCGCTTATCCCGGCATCCTCGTTACACCAAGAAAAAAATTACACGGAGAAAGGAGTGAAGATGCGCAACATTGCCATGCTGGGCACAGGGCTGATCGGTCGTTTCTATACCCTGACCCTCCACGGGCAGCGCAGCCGCGACCGGGTGCGGGCGGTCTATTCGCGCACGGCGGAACGGGCAAAGGCCTTTGCCGCCGAGTTCGATATCCCCTTTTGGACCACCGACCTGGCCGAAGCCATTGGCCGCGCCGAGGTGGATACAGTCGTCATTGGGCTGCCCAACCATCTTCATGAGGAGGCAGTGGCGTTGAGCGCCGCCGCGGGCAAGGCAGTCTTATGCACCAAGCCGCTGGGGCGCACTGCGGCTGAGGCCCACCGGATGCTGGCGCGTGTGGAGCAGGCTGGCGTCTTTCATGGCTATTTGGAGGACCTCGCCTACACCCCGAAAACGCTCAAAGCGCTGCGCTCGGTCCAGCAGGGCGCGGTGGGAAAGGTGTTATGGACACGGTCGCGCGAGACGCATCCAGGCCCACACAGCGACTGGTTCTGGGACAAAGCCCAGTCGGGAGGCGGCGCGCTCATTGATATGGGCTGCCACTGCATCGAGATCGGGCGCAACTTTATCGGCAAAGCGGTGCGCCCGCTGGAGGTCGTCTGCTGGGCGGCGACCCAAGTTCACCCCATTGAGGCGGAGGACAGCGCCATCGGCTTGATCCGCTATGCCAATGGCGCCATCAGCCAGTTTGAGGTGAGCTGGACCTTTCGCGGCGGCATGGATTTGCGCGACGAAGTGAGCGGCAGTGAGGGTACCATTTGGCTCAACCACTTCCTCCGCACCGGCTTTGAGATGTTCTCTGCCGGTGGTCTGGGCGGCTATGTGGCCGAAAAGTCGGAAGCCGAGCGCGGCTGGCTTTTCCCGGTCGGCGATGAGCTGGTCGAGCTGGGCTACGTGGATATGTTCAGCGACATGTTCCGTGCCTTGGAGCAGGGCGTGCAGCCGATGGAGACCTTCTATGACGGTTATATCGTCAACGCCATCATGGATGCTGCCTATCGCTCGGCCGTCTCCAAACAGTGGGAGCCGGTAGAGATCGAGGACTGGCGGGGCGAAACGGCTGCCGAGCAAGGCCAACTCCAGCGCGAATACGATGCGCAACACTGGCTGATCAAAGAAGAGACCTTGCCGGACGGCAGCACCAAGCTGATCCTCAAAGAGAAAGCCAGCGGGCGCATCGTGCAGCGAACCACTAGCCCGTCCTAACCGCTTCGCCGAGGTCCAACCGGACGCCGGGACTGGACCCATGCAAGAATCGCCGGTTGCGCTGGATGAAGACGCGTGGTATAACGCGTGGTGTGGTATCGCCGGCAACCGGGACGTTGCTACAGTTGTCTTCTTCTCTATCTTCCGCA
>DATLZJ010000156.1:0-4397 GCA_035574055.1 Caldilineaceae bacterium | reverse complement strand
GGCAAGGATGCCGCACCTACGCGTCTGTCGCTCACACCCCTACGCTAATGTATTTAGTCTCCATATAGGATTGGATGCCCTCATAGCCCCCCTCGCGGTTGATCCCGCTCTCCTTCCAACCGCCGAAGGGCGCCTGGGGCACCGTGGGCACCGTGTCATTCAGCCCGATAATGCCATACTCCAATGCCTCGCTGACCCGGATGGCCGTCGAAAAGTCGTTGGTCAGCACATAGCCCGCCAGCCCATACTCGGTGTTGTTGGCTGCGGCAATGGCCTCGGCCTCATCCTGGAAGGGGATCAGCGGCAACACCGGCCCAAAGACCTCCTCACAAGTCAGGCGCATGTTGGGCTGGATGTTGATCAGCACAGTGGGCGCATAGAAATAGCCCTTGTCAAAGCCGTCGCCGGTCAGCCGTTTGCCGCCGGTCAGGACCTTGGCCCCCTTGGCAACCGCATCGTCCACAAAGGCAGCCACGCTCTCCAACTGGTTTTTGTCGAAGAGCGGCCCCATCTCGACCCCCTCCTCCAGCCCGTTCCCCACCTTCATGCTCGCCACCCGCTCCACCACGGCATCGGTGAAATCCTCGAAGATGTCCTGGTGGACATAGATGCGGGTGGGGGCGATGCAGCTTTGGCCGCCGTTGCGGAACTTGCCGATCACCGTCTGCTCAACCGCAGGTTTTAGCTTCACATCGGGAAAGACCAGGAGCGGCGCATGGCCGCCCAGCTCCAGCGAGAGCTTGGTGATGCGCGCGCCGGCCTGCTGCATGAGCTGTTTGCCGGTGGCGGTGCTGCCGGTGAAGGTCAGCTTGCGGCAGGCGGGATGCTCCAGCATAGCGGTCGTCACCTTGGCGGCGCTGCCCGTCACCAGGTTGACCACACCGGGCGGGAAGCCGGCGTCGTGCAGACATTCGTAGAGCAGCATTGAGCTAAGGGGGGTCTGGCTGGCTGGTCGGCTGACAATGGTGCAGCCCGCCGCCAATGCGCCTGCCAGCTTGCGGCACATCAGGTTGATGGGAAAGTTCCACGGGTTGACCGCCACTACCACGCCCACCGGCTGCTGGATCACCCAATGGCGCTTGTGGCTGAAGTGGCTGGGGATCATCCGCCCGTAGACCCGTTTGCCCTCCTCGGCAAACCACTCGAACCACATGGCGCAGCCGATGGTTTCAGTCATGGACTCGCTGAAGGGCTTGCCGTTCTCCCGCGTCAGCACATGGGCGATCTCTTTCGCCCGCTCGCGTATGAGCATGGCGGCCTTGTCCATCAGCGCGCCCCGCTCGTAGGCTGTCTTGTTTTTCCAGCCGGGGAAGGCCGCGGCGGCGGCGTCCATGGCGTCAACGGCATCTTCTACATCGCCGTAGGCGGAGGTCGCGAAGAACTCGCCCGTCGCCGGGTCTTCGATCTCAATGGTCTTGCCCTGGCGGCCATCGCGCCAGGCGCCGTTGATGTACAGTTGGTAAGGCATGGCCTAGCTCGCTTTCGTCTCCTGCGGGTTGACCGCGCGCAGGTCCAAATCCTGTAGATAGTCGGATTCGATGGTGGTGATCTCAATCAGGTTGTCAAACGGGTCGCGGCAGAAGTAGCGGGGGCGACCTGGGATCGGCGTGGTGTGCTCGACCGTGACGCCCGCCTCCTCCAACCGCGCCCGCAACGCCTCGACATCATCCACGGCCAGGCAAAAGTGGCGCGCCGAGCGGGCGTTGGGCGCTTCGTCGCTAAAGATATGCAGCTCCGTATCGCCCATCTTGAACCAGACCAGACGCGCCGCCGCGAGGGTGGGCGGCGCCGGCACTTCCTGCAATCCGAGAATCTCGCCAAAAAATGCTCGCGCCGCCGCCTGGCCGCCAGGCGGCATGGGGATGCTTACATGCTGTAGACGCACTGCCATTTTGTCTCACTCCTTCGCGAAAAGGCTGGCCGCTGATAGCTGGTTGCTGTTGGCTCAGCGCGGAACACAAAAGGCGTCTAGCTCTGACTCTGGAAGCCACCGGCCATCAGCCACTCGCTATCAGCCGTCAAGCTCTGTCGCAGCCGGCGTCACATGGCTCCAGAGAATAAAGCCCAAAGTAGACAAGAGCAAGAGCAGGAACCCATACCGGTAGCCGAGAAAGAACCAGGGTTGGAACATACAGACCACGCCCAGCACAATCCCGCCGATCAAGCTGCGCTCGATGAGCGCAAAGCGCCCCGCCTCCACGCGCTCATGGAGCCGCCCTGCAACCCAGCGGATCAGAAAGATATAGGCAAAGAGGATCACCAAGAATCCAACTAGAAAGGTAATGGCCTGTCTATCCATCGTCTGTGCCCACCGATCCTTTTCGCTCCTATTTCCTACCTTCTATTTCTTACCTTCTATTTGCTATCTTCTATTTCCTATTTTCTCTCTTTCTGCCGGCCCCATCCCCGCTCAACCGGCAAGCAAGCGGCGCAAGAACGCCAACCCCTCCCGCGCCAACTCATCCTGGCTCGCCGCCAGTGGGCGCCAGATAGCCGCGGCGCGGGCGATGCTGGTGACTTTGCTGGTGAAGGTCTCGATGACGACCGGGCCATCATAGCCGATCGCGGCCAGCGCTTGCGCGATATCTTGCCACGGGAGATGGCCTGTGCCCGGCGCGCCCCGGTCATTCTCGCAGGCGTGGAGGTGGCGCAGCCGAGGGCCGGCCAGCCGGATGGCGTCGCCCAGCGAGCGTTCTTCAATGTTCATGTGAAAGGTGTCCAGCATCATCTGGCAGGCAGGATGGCCGACCCGGTCCACCAGCTCAACCGCCTGGGCGGCCAGATTGATGAAGCTGGTCTCGAAGCGGTTGAGCGGCTCGATACAGAGGGTGACGCCGGCGTCGCCCGCCATCTGCGCCAGCGAATGGAGCTGGGGAACCAGCAGGTCCAGGTCGCGCGCCCGCTCTGCGGCGCTCGCCAGCCAGGTCCGCCCCACACCGGCATAGATGGGGCCGACGAGGTTGGCCGCGCCGACGGCCGCGGCGGCGCGGATTGCCTCCCGCACATAGGCCATGCCCGCGGCGCGCACCGCCGGGTCCGGGTGGATCAAGTCGCGCTCCGGGCTGATCACCGCATCCATGGCGACGCTCAACCCGTGGTCGCGAATCCGCTGCGCGGCCAGCGCATAGTCAAAACTGCCCGGAATCTCAAGGGGCAGCTCGATCAGGTCAAACCCTAGCTTTGCCACGTGGGGGACAAGCCATTCCAGCGCTGCGTCGGTGACGGGCGCAGTCCAAATCCAGGTGTTCGCTCCAATCTGCATCACAGTTCCATCCAGATGCGCTGTCCCTGCGCGTTGAAGAAGTGGAGATGCGAGCGCGCCACATCAAAGCGCACCCTATCTCCTATGCGCCAGGGGGCCATGCCTGCCGCCATGCTCAAGAGTGTTTGCCGGCCGCTGCGAATGTGGATAATCGTCTCCACCCCCAACGGCTCCACCAGCGTTACCTCGCCCGTATGTGCCCCTTCGGGCGTTATCTGCACATCTTCCGGGCGGATCCCCAGGGTAAAGGCGCCCGGCAGCCCAACTCGCGCGCCGTCCAGTGCAATATGGATGTCGCTGTCCGCCACATGCACGGTTTTGCCGGCATAGGTGGCGGCCAGCAGATTGATGCGGGGCGAGCCGACCAACTGGGCGACAAAGACGGTGCCGGGCCGGTCATAGATGTCGTGGGGCGTGCCGATCTGGATGACCCGGCCCTGGCGCAGCACGCCGATCCGGTCGGCGAGGGTCAGCGCCTCTACCTGGTCATGGGTGACAAAGAGGACGGTGCTGGCCTGTGTCTTTTGAATGTGTTGGAGCTCGATGCGTAGCGCCTCGCGCAGCTTGGCATCGAGGTTGGAGAGCGGCTCGTCCATCAGGAAGATGCGCGGCCGCCGCACAATGGCGCGGCCAATGGAGACCCGCTGCATCTCGCCGCCCGATAGGTGCGCCGTCTTGCGTTCCAACAGGTGTGAGATGCGCAGGATTTCGGCCACCTCGCCCACGCGCTGCCGGATCTCCGGCTCCGGCGTGCGGCGCATGGGGGAACGCAGCGGAAAAGCCAGGTTGTCGTAGACGGACATGGTAGGGTAGAGCGAGTATTGCTGGAAGACGAAGGCCACATCCCGCTCTGCCGGCGAGCGCCCGTCCACCGGCTCGCCGTCAAAGAGCACACGCCCGCTCTCCTGCTTTTCCAGCCCGGCGATCACGCGCAGGGTCGTGGTCTTGCCTGCGCCTGTCGGTCCCAGCAGCACATAAAACTCGCCATCGCGGATGTGCAGGCTCACATCGCGCAGCGCGGTGACGCTGCGGAAGCGCTTGGTAACGGCCTGTAGCTCGACTTCAGCCATGAGTCGCCCCACCCACCGAATCACTTGCCGCAACAGGAGCGGTGGTCGCCGAAGTCGCCGAGAGC
>DATLZJ010000155.1:0-5732 GCA_035574055.1 Caldilineaceae bacterium | reverse complement strand
CGGGTCGGTCGTGTCCAGCTCGTCTTTGCCCCAGGTGGTGAGCAGGGCGGTCGAGGTGACGACCACGCCGTTGGCGATCTCCAGCAGGCCGGTGTTATGGTCGCCGGCGCGGTCGGCCAACATCAGAACCTGGACGTTGGGGTTGAGCGCCGAGCCGCGGCGCACCCGCTCCACCACACCGGGCGCATAGGGCGAAAGGTCGTTATCGGCAGGGAAATAGATCAGGAGCAGCACCTGAGCGCCGTCCGCCGCCAGAGTGGTCGCGACGGTAGTGGCGGGGGCGCTGACCTGCTCGTTTTCCTGGTTGGCGTGGGCGGGCGTCACCGTGCGCACGTGCACGAAGTGGGTCACGCCGGGCGTCAGCCCGTCCAGCACATAGCTGCCGGCGCTCTTGTCGGCGGTCACGCCATGTGGCGTGATGGGGCCGGTGGGCGTCAAGCTATAGCCGATCTCATAGTAGCCGCCGTCGGCGGTATAGCGGATGGGCGTCCAGGCGAGGGTCAGGCTATCGGTGGCGATGGCGCTCACCCGCAGGTCGGTGGGGGGCTGGGTCTGGCTGTCCGCCCAGTTGGGGTCCAGATAGGTGACACAGGCGCGGGTACGCCGGCTGCCGGCGCGTAGCTGGTTGTAGTCAAAGCTGGCCTCGGTGACGGTATCTACCAGCGCGCAGATGGCCGGGGGGACTTCGCCGCCCAGGAGATTGTCGGCCAGCCGCAGCCGTTCCAGATAGTCGAAGGCCATGAGCGCAGTGGGCAAGGCGCCGCTCAGATGGTTGCTCTCTAGCAACAGCTCGGTGACATGGCCGCCGGCGCAGCCGACGCCGTACCAGGTGCAGGGCGAGGCGAGGGGGTTGAGCCAGCCGGCGTCGTTTTCCCAGTGGGGGCCGCCGGTGCTCTGATAGAGCGAGACCAGCGCTTCGCATTCGGCGGTGGGGATGGCGCTGGCGGCGGCGCAGGCGACAGACTGGCCTCCTGCCGCCCCTTCAGCATCTTCGGCATGGGCGGGCGCGGTCAGGCGCAAGGCCGCCAGCAGCAAGCCCAGGCTCACCAGGGCCATGAGCAACGCGGCCCGGCAAAACCGGCTGCCGCTTGAAGGGCCGGGTTGAGAAAAACCGGTAGCTGGAGTGAGAGTAGACCCAGATGGTAGATGATGCATGGCTGCGCTCCTGTGGCCGGCTCGTTGGTTCGGCTGGCGATATGATAGGATAGAGGCTGTTCCGCACACTGGCATTTGCGCCGCTCTTTCGGCTCAAATCGGCTCATGCCAAAACGGCTCAAAGGGAGTAGAATTCATCGCAAGGTTGGCAAGCAGGAAAAGGGCCGAGACAGGATGATGCCCATGAGCTGGACGGAAGCGGAATTTGTCCGGTTGGTGAACGATACGCTCAAACAGGTGCATAGCGTGCTGGCGCTGGCTCGCTCGCCGCTGGCGAACACATCCCTGGTGGCGCCGCTGTTGGTGCTGGATGAAGTATCGCCCACAGCAGATGAGCGCGGCCAGGCGCTCCGTCTGCTCCTCCGCTGGGCCGTGGAGCAGCTTGCCCCCGGCCCGGTCGCCTATCCGCTGGGCGAGTATCGCCCGCTGGACGACCCGACCTGGCGGGAGCCGCCCTGGTGGCGCTACAACATCCTCCGCCACCGCTATTTGGAGCCGCTTCACCCCGACGAGTTCATCGAGGGGGGGCGCGTCACCGAAACCCTGCTGGCGCTGACCGGCATCCCCTCGCCTGACACCTTCTTCGACGAGCGCAACCGCGCCATTCGCGAGGTCGCGCAATGGCTTCGGCAGCAGATGGAGACCGGCCAGGCCGACGATGAGCTGCGCGAGCTGGCGCTGGCCGAGGCGACTCGCCCCTTGCAGAGCCACCGGACCGCGGCGGCGCTGCTGGACATTGCCGCGACCTTCGACGAGGTCTTTCCCCGCGCTCTGCTCTTGCAGATGGCCGCGGCGGAGCATCTGCCCGCCGCCGACGAGGCGCTGGACTATCTGACCCAGCGACGATTCCTCCTGGTGGGCGATGAAGCGCAAAATCTCTATCTCTCGCCGGTGCTGCGCCGCTATATCTACCAGCGCCAGAGCCGGGCCGCGCTGTTGTCGCGCCATCGCCGGGCTGCCGCCTATTATCTGGCCGAGGATGCGCCGATGATGGCCGCTCGCCACCTACAAGCCGGTCACCGCTGGGCCGAGGCGGCGGCGCTGCTGTTGGCGCGGGCGGGCGAGCTGATTGACGAGCTACACGTGGACGATCTGGTGCAGGCGCTCAACAGGTTCCAGCGCAGCCATCTGGCCCAAGACCAATGGCGCGAGGTACAACTCTTGCTCAGTGACCTTCACCGCAGCACCGGACGCCAGACCGAGGCGCTAGCCGCCTGTCGCCGCGCCCTCCAGGCCACTGACGAGCCGGCCCTCCAGGCGCGCATCTACCGGCGCATGGGCAAGCTCTATGAGCAGCACAACCAGCTCCACGCCCTCGGCTACTATCAACAGGCCGCCGAACGCTTTGCCCCCGACGACCCCGAACGGGTGGAGATGCTCAAAGATCGCGCCTGGCTCTATATCCTGCGCCAGCAGTGGCCGGACGCGGAGGCCGATCTGACCCAGGCATTGGCCCTACAGCCGGCCCGCAGCCAGCGCGCCGACCTGGAAGATGCGCTGGCGAGCCTCTACCGCCACCAGAAACGCTATGACCAGGCCATTGCCCATGCCCGCGACGCGCTGGCGCTGCGCGAGGAGATCGGCGATCTGTTGCGGGTGGCGAAGTCCTGCCAAAACCTCGGCCTGATCTACAACGACATGGGCGACTATCGCCATGCGATTGCCGCCTACCGGGAGGCCATCGCCGCCTACTCGACCCTGGGCAACCGGGAGCTGATCGCCGGCGCGCTGCTCAACATCGGGCTGGCCCACCATCTGGACGGTCGCCTGTCGCCCGCCGTACAAGCCTACCGGGAGTGCCTGGCCCTTTGCCAGGAGATCGGCCTGCCGCTGGTGGAGGCGCGCGCCCACTCGAACTTGGCCGAGGCGCTGGTAGAGCTGGGCGAGGTAGAGGCTGCACGCCGCCACTGGCAGACCGGCTTCCATCTAAGCGTCCAGGCCGGTTTTGACGATGAGCTGGCTTACTACCGCCAGTTGCTCCAACAAGTCCCCGCGCTCCTCCAGACCGATGAGACGGCTGCTGCCGCCATATCCGGCGGCTCGCCTGTAGCCCAAGTCTCTGCCAACGGGGCGCTGTCCGTCGAGCTGCCGCCCGGCGACCGGGCCATCCTCGACCTGGCCGGCCAGGAAGGACGGCTGACCCCGCGGCAGTTGATGGAGGCGCTGGGCGTCAGCAAAGCCACGGCAACCCGCCGCCTGGCCGAGCTGGCCGCCCAGGGCTATTTATACCGCTTTGGCAAGGGGCGCGGCGCCTACTATGCGCCGGCTGCCGGCCCGCTTGCGCCCTTGCCCACGGTCCCGGCTGTCAAGCATCCGTCCCCACGTCCGGCAAGTAACGAGGCGCGTGATCCAGCAACCGGCAAGCCGGACAGTGAGCGAACCGGTACCGCAGATAGGAAGGTTGCCGGCGAAAGGCTCGGTCCGGTTCATCTGGCCCGATTCTACCAGCAAAGCGCCCGCCTCCAAAGCGCCTATGGGCTGGTCGCCCTGGGGTTAGTGGGCGAGCCAACGTCGCCGGGGGCTATCGTGCGCCTGGCCGTTCGCTTTGCCAGGCCGCCCGATCTGGCCGGTTTCTTTACGCTAGAGGCAGAGCTAGGCCGCTTGCTGGACTTTGCGGTGGACCTGCTGCCCGCTGATCTTATGCCGGCTCTGCCCGTTGACCCTTTGCCGGCAGTGACATGGGTTTGGCAGGCGAAAGACTTTCAGGGATAATCGAACGATGGACCGGCGCTGGCCGGCCCAACTTATTGTTGGCGCTCAACCATATCAGCAAACGTCTATACAGCAAAAGCCTATGATGGGTGGACACCATGATGGAATACGGTTCAGTGGCCGGCCTCGATAAACCGGTGGCGCGACTGGTGCAGGGCACGGTGATGTTAAGCTCGAAACAGTTGGAGGAAAGTTTTGCCCTGCTGGACGCCGTCTTTGAGCAAGGCGGCAACACCTTTGACACGGCGCATGGCTATGGCAGCGGCGACTGTGAGCGGGTCTTGGGGCGTTGGGTCCGGGAACGGGGGCTGCGCGAGCAGGTGGTGATCATCGGCAAAGGCGCACACCACAATCAGGACCGCCAGCGGGTGACGCCCTTTGACATTACCGCCGACCTGCACGACTCGCTGGCCCGCCAGAAGACCGACTACATTGACCTTTATCTCCTCCACCGCGACGACCCCAGCCAGCCGGTCGGCCCAATTGTCGAGGTGCTCAACGAGCACAAGCGCGCCGGCAAAATCCGCGCCTTTGGCGGCTCCAACTGGAGTGTAGCGCGCATCCAGGAGGCCAATGCCTATGCCGCCGAACACGGGCTGGAGCCGTTTGTCGCCAGCAGCCCCAACTTCAGCCTGGCCGTCCAGGCCAAACCGCCCTGGCCCAATTGCATCAGCATCAGCGGCCCTCAAGGGGAGGCCGAGCGCGCCTGGTATCAGGCCAACCAGATGCCCCTCTTTACCTGGTCGAGCCTGGCGGGCGGCTTCTTGAGCGGGCGCTTTCGCCGCGATAACCTGGCAACGATGGAGACGGCCCTGGACAAGCTGGCCGTCGAGACCTACTGCTTCGAGGAGAACTTCCAGCGGCTAGACCGGGTGGCGATCTTGGCCGAGGAGCGGGGCATGACCATTCCCCAGATCGCCACGGCTTATGTGATGAGTGTGCCGCTCAACATCTTCGCCCTGGTCGGCTGCCGGACGGGCGACGAGTTCCGGGACAACGTGGCTGCCCTGGGCGTCAAGCTGACGCCTGAGGAGATCGCTTGGCTGGAGCTGCGCACGGATGAACGATAGCGGGCGGTAGGGGGGAGCCAGCGCATGGGCGCTACACCGCCGCCGGCGGAAGGGGTTCGCCTTCATTGGGGTGACATACCGGCGCGAGTTCGAGCAGCAGTCGAGCAGGCGCTAGGCAGCAGGGTGGTCAGCGCGGCCACACAGCCGGGCGGCTTTTCGCCGGGTGTGGCCGCGCGCCTTCAGTTGGCCGATGGGCGCCGCGTCTTTCTCAAAGCCGTGGCGCACACGCCTAACCCGGATGCGCCCGCAATGCATCGCCGCGAGGCGCAGATGATGGCCGCTCTGCCCGTCTCTGCACCAGTCCCCAGGCTCCTCCACTTGTATGATGAGGGTGAGGGGGGATGGGTCGTGCTGGTCTATGAAGAGGCGGCAGGCCGGCAGCCTGCGCAGCCGTGGCAGCCGGATGAGCTGGCCCGCGTGCTGGATGCGCTGGTCGCCCTTGGCGATAGCCTCACCCCATCGCCGCTGCCCGTCGAAGTCGCCGGCGCGGCCAGTGACCAGTTCAGCCGCGCCCTCTGCGGCTGGCGACGCCTGCGCGATGAGCAGCCGTCCCGTCTGGCGCAACTGGATGCTTGGTCGCTCCGCCACTTGGAGCCGCTGATCGAGCTGGAGGCCGCGGCTCCGGCGGCGGTCGCCGGCAATACGCTGCTCCACCTTGACATCCGGGCCGACAATGTGCTGCTGTCGCCGGAGCAGGTTTGGTTTGTGGATTGGCCCCATGCCTGTGTGGGCGCGGCCTGGGTGGACCTGATCGGCTTTGCGCCGAGCGTGACCATGCAGGGGGGGCCGCCGCCG
>DATLZJ010000154.1:0-6595 GCA_035574055.1 Caldilineaceae bacterium | reverse complement strand
GCGAAGTGGCCCCGGCGCTGGAGAATGGCTCTTTGGACGCCGGCATCCTGGGGGAGCCGCTGGCGACCTTGGCCGAGGACCAGGGTTTGATCGCCCGTCTCTCGGAGGATTTCATCGAAGGCTTCACCCCCACGGTCATTTTCTATAACGCCGAGTGGGCCGCGGCGAATCCGGAGCTGGCGCAGGGCTTTGTCAAGGCCTTTCTCCGCGGGGCGCGGGACCTCAACGGCGACGCCTGGTATGACCCCGAAAACCTGGCGATTATTGAGAAGTATACGGGCGTGCCCGCCGATGTGGTCGGCCGCGCCAACCGCTCTTACCATGATCCCAACGGCCAGGTGCCGCTGGAAGACCTGATGGAGCTGCAACGCTTCTTCCGCGATCAGGGCCAGTTGAGCTTTGAGGAGGAGATTGACCTGGGCCAGTTTATCAACAGCCGTTATGCCGAGACAGCGGTCGAGGAGCTGGGCGGCCCGGTCGAGTGGGAATAGCCGCAGCCGGTGGACAGGACGCTATGCCCATTATCACAGTCAGGGGACTGACCAAGAGCTTTGTCGGGAATGACCAGCAGGAGTTTCAGGCGCTGGGGCCGGTGGACCTTACCATCGAGGCCGGCGAGTTTGTCTGCATCGTCGGGCCAAGCGGGTGCGGCAAGAGCACCCTGCTGCGCATCCTGGCCGGTCTGGACCAGCCGACCAGCGGCGTGCTGACCCTGGAGGACCGCTCCGGCGGTCGCCGCCCCTTCAACAGCATGGTCTTTCAGGGCGACTCGACCTTCCCCTGGCTGACGGTCCATGAAAATGTTGAGTATGGGTTGCGGCTGCGCGGCGTTGGACTGCGCGAGCGGGACCAGACAGTCACCCAAATGTTGCAGACGGTCGGGCTGACCGGCTTCGCTGAAGCCTACCCCTACCAGTTGTCGGGCGGGATGCGCCAGCGGGTGGCGCTGGCGCGCGCCCTGGCGAACGATCCTGAGGTGCTGCTGATGGATGAGCCTTTTGGCGCGCTGGATGCCCAGAACCGCCTGCTACTCCAGGATGAGTTGCTCCAGATTCGCGACCGGACAACTGGCGCCCCCGGCCATGGGGCGCCGAAAACCATCATCTTTGTCACCCATGCCATTGACGAGGCGCTTGTCTTGGGGGACCGCGTGCTGGTCATGAGCTCCGCGCCGGGCCGGATCAAGGCCGAGGTTCCGGTGCCCTTTGCTCGCCCGCGCCAGACGTATGAGCTACAGCGGGACCCACGCTTCGGCGAGCTTTCCTACCAGATTTGGGAAACGCTGCGCGACGAGGTCAACGCGGCGCGGGCCAAAGAGCTGCGCTGAGGAAATGCCTATGAAGAATCGCCTGCTCTATCTCATCTCGCCGCTGGCGCTCCTGGTGCTCTGGGAACTGTTGGTGATGACGGGTGTGCTGGACCGCCGCTTCTTCCCCGCGCCCAGCGAGACATTGGCCCGGCTCGTCGCCCTGCTGGAGGATGGCACACTGGTGACGGCGACGGTGGTGACCTTGCGGCGCTTGGTGGTCGGCTTTTTGTTGGCGACCATCCCCGCCGTGCTCATCGGCCTGCTCATGGGCATCAGCCGCACCTGGCGCATCTTGCTTTCGCCGCTGATCGCCGCGCTCTACCCCGTGCCCAAGATCGCGCTGGTGCCGATGGTGGTGATCTTGCTGGGCATCGGCGAGGCCAGCAAATATGCCATTGTGGTCATCTCGGTCTTCTTCCTGGTGGTGCTCAACACCATGGCCGGGGTGCTCAATGTGGACGAGCGTTACTTCGACATTGCCCGCAACAACGGCGCCAAACGATGGGACCTGGTCTGGACGGTGGCGCTGCCGGCGGCCCTGCCGAGCATCCTGACGGGCGTCAACCTGGGCTTGGGCTTTGCTCTCACCGTGATTGTGGGCACCGAGCTGCTGCTGCCCCAAGGCGGCATCGGCGCGCTGATCTGGCAGAGCTACCAAGTCTATGACATTGCCACCATCTTTGCCGGGCTGATCGTGGTGGCATTGCTGGGCTGGGGGTTTAATACGGCCATGCTGGAGCTGGAGCGCCAACTGCTGCCCTGGCGCGCCGCCGAACGCAATCCAAAGCCCCGGCGGTTGGAGAATGAGCCGCGGCTGCGCCGCTTCATCCGTACCTGGTGGATGGCGATCCGTCCCTTCAGCTTTACGGCCAGTGTCACGCCGGTGGTGTTGGGCAGTGTGCTGGCGGCCTACGACGGCTATTGGGACTGGCTGCTCTTTGCCATTACCCTGGCCGGCTCGGTCGCCATTCATGCCGGCGCCAACCTGATCAACGACTACTATGATTGGAAGAAGGGCACCGATACGCCGGAGACCTTGGGGCCGAACCGCGCGCTCAAGGAGGGGATGATCACCCCCAACCAGGTCTTTTGGGGCGGCGTCATCTTCTTTGCGTTTGGCTCGCTGCTGGGCCTGTACTTGGTCGCGACGCGCGGCCTCTTTATCCTCTATCTGGGCATCTTCAGCGTGCTGGCCGGCTGGTTCTACACCGCGGGGCCGGCGGCCTTTGCTTATACAGGGTTGGGCGAGGTGGTGGTCTTTATCTTTATGGGGCCGGTGATGGTGCTGGGCAGCTACTTTGTCCAGACCCAGCGGGTCGCGACGGAGGCGATCTGGCTCTCGGCGCCGGTGGGGTTGCTGGTCGCCGCCATCCTTCATGCCAATAACATGCGCGACCTGGAGACGGACCGCAGCAACAAGAAGCGCACGCTGGCGAACTTGCTGGGCCGGCAGGCCAGCCGGTGGGAGTATTATCTGCTGGTTGGCGGCAGTTATCTGCTGCTGGTGCTGCTGGTGGTCTTGGGCATTGCGCCTGCCGCCGTGCTGTTGGCCTTCCTGACCCTGCCGATGGCCGTGGACTTGATCCGCACTGCGGCCGTCCATGAGGCGCCGGCCCGGCTCAACAAGGTGCTGCGCGGCACGGCGACGCTGCATGGGCGATTTGGCTGGCTGATGATCGTGGGGGTTATCGTCGCCATCGCGGCGCAGGTTGCGTAGTTGGGGCGGGCATCGCCGTGGCCCAACTGCCGCCGGCCGCGCCCATTAGCGGCAATCCGCCGCTTTCCGGCTATAATAGGCCCTATTGATTCCCATCACCCACTGAATTCCGCAGGAGGTCTTTCCCATGAGCCAAGCCAAGCGCGCCTATACCGTCCGCGCCGTCCACTGTGACTATCGCGCCGGCGATGAGGAAGTCTATCAGGCGCTCAAGCGCGCCACGGACCCGCTGACCGAAAGCTGGGCACGGCTGCGGCGCGCCAAACGCATCGGCATCAAGTTCAACCAGGATAAGCCGGTGGACCGCTGGGTCACTTTTGAGGGCCAGCTCCAGCAGCTTGTCAGCGCCAAGGTGGCGCGCGCGGTGTTACGGCTGCTGCGCGAGCGCACCGACGCCGAGATCATCCACACCGATGTCAGCTTTTACGCTATGTATGAGGGGACAGACCCGCAGGTGACGGGCACGGTGCTGCCCCTGCTGCGCGAGTTTGGCGTGCGCCATGTGGACGGCACCAAGCCGCCCTATAAACTGGTCAGCGTGCCCGGCGGCGGCCAGATGTTCCACCAATATCTGTTGCCGGAGAGCGCCGTGGATGTGGACGAGTTCATCTCGGTCGCCAAGATGAAGAACCACGCCTTTATGGGCATCACCCTATCGCTCAAGAACCTCTTCGGGCTAATGCCCGGTGAGCCGGAGGGCCACACCCGCACCTATTACCACCATCTGGTGCGGATGCCCTACATGCTGGCCGACCTGGGGCGCATCTTTGACCCTTGCTTGAATATTGTAGATGCGCTGATCGGCCAGGCCGGTCGCGAGTGGGGTAATGGCCGCGATGAAAGCCCCACCCAGATCCCCAACCTGATCCTGGCCGGCGACCACACCATCGCCACCGATGCCTGCGGCGCTTACCTGATGGGCCATGACCCGCAGAGCGACTGGCTCACGCCGCCCTTCCACCGGGACCGCAACGCGCTCCTGGTGGCGGCAGAAGGCGGCTTTGGCACCGTCAACCTAGAGGAAATTGACTTCCAGTCGGAGGTCGAGCGCCCGGTGGGCCGCTTCTACGCTGCGCTGACCGACCCCATGTCACGGGTGGTTAGTTGGCGGCGCACGACTGCCGAGCAGGCGCTCTTTTATCAGGATCGCCGCACCCAGTTGATTGACCGCTATGCAGGCGAGTACATTCTGCTCCAGGCGGGCGAGGTGCGTTGGCACAACCCGGTGAGCGACCTGCGCAAGAGCCGGCGCAAGCTGGCCGGCGACCGCCCCGACCAGGCCATGTGGCTCAAGTATGTAGACCCGGAGGAGGCCGAAGGGGAGCATTTTGAGGTCTATGACCACGCCTTGCGCCAGGCGCAGGCCGCGCGCCTGCCGGTCGAGGCGTAGCGATCCTCCGGACTCTCCAAGCGAGAAGGCTGCAACCGCTTATGGACTATTATTCGATGTTCAGTGGCCTGTTGGCCCAACGCGCGGCGGAGAACCGGCCCATCCGCGTCGGCGTGATCGGCACAGGCAAGTTTGGCGCAGGGTTGGTCGCCCAGATTTCCCAGATGCGCGGCATGGTCGTCTCGGCGATTGCCGATGTGCGGCTGGATCATGCGCGTCATGCCTACGCCTCCAGCGGAGTCCCCGTGGATGTCCAGCGTGTCGCCGAAGAGGCACGGGATATTGATGACGCCATCCGCGCCGGGCGGCCGGTGATCGCTGAAGAGGGCACGCTGATTACCCAGGCCGAGCAAATTGACGTGGTGGTGGAGGCGACGGGGCTGCCCGAAGTGGGCGCGCGCATGGCCTTTGAGGCCATCAGCCGGCGCAAACACGTGGTCATGGTCAATGTCGAGGCCGACGTGACCGTGGGGCCGATCCTGCGGCGGATGGCCGACAGCGCGGGCGTGGTCTATACGTTGGTGGACGGCGACCAGCCGGGCGTCACCATGAATATGGTCGAGTGGGCGCGCACGCTAGGCTTTGAGATCGTGGCTGCGGGCCGGGGCACCATCTTCTATGCCGATGACCGCGCGGGCACGCCCGACACCGTACAGCAACGCTTCGGCTTTAGCGACGAGATGATGCAGCGGCGCACCATCAACACCAAGATGTATAACTCCTTCCGCGATGGCACCAAGGCGCAGGTGGAGATGACCGCGCTCGCCAATGCTGCGGGCCTGGTCCCCGATGTGCGCGGGATGCACGAGCCGGGGGTCAATATTCAAGACATTGCCAGGGTCTTCAGCCTGCGCGAGGAAGGGGGCATTCTCAGCCGGCACGGTGTAGTCGAGCTAGCCAACAGCGTCGCCGAGGATGGCAAGACGCTGCTGCCCAACCCGCTGGGCATGGGCGTCTTTGTGGTGATCCGCACCGACCATCCCTTTACTCAAGAGGACCTGCGCGCCTACTATTTGCACCCCGGCGGCAACGGCCATAATTTCCTGATCTACCGCCCCTATCACCTGGTGGCGGTCGAGGCGCCCATCTCAATCGCCATGGCCGCGCTCTATGGCCGGGCAACGGGCGCGCCCCAGCCCATCCCCACCGCCGAGGTGATCACGGTCGCCAAGCGGGACCTCCAGGCCGGCGAAGTGCTGGACGGCGGCGGGGGCTACACGGTGAACGGCATCTGTGAAAAGGCGACGGTGGCGCGGGAGCAGGGGCTGTTACCGCTAGGGCTGGCGACAGGGGCCAAACTGCGGCAAGCCGTGCGCCAGGGGCAGGCGATCACCTATGAGATGGTGGATTTGGTGGAGGATTCGTTCGTGCTCAAGCTGCGCCGGCTGCAGGATGCGACGCTATGACAGCAGTTTTCACCGATTTTCCCATAGCAATCATAGCCGGGTGAGAACGCCAGCTAGCTTGCTTGGGGTGAGTGAAGAATCCGTTTGGGTCACGGCAGGTCGGAATGTAGCCCCGCTTCCTCAGCGACTAGAGCGCTTCAAGTCTGCTGGAAAAAGGGGAGCGACGCCAGGAGCGCATCGGCGGCTTCTTCGGGCGTCTGGTGGTCGCTGTCCAGGATCAGGTCAGGCGTGAGGGGTTCTTCATAGGCGACCTGGACGCCGGGCAGGTTCTCGATCTCCCCGGCTAGGGCGCGGGCGTAAAGGCCCTTGGGATCGCGGCGGCGGCAGACCTCCAGAGAGCATTTCACCCAGACCTCGGCAAAGCGGGGCAGGCGCCGCCGTGCCGCGTCTCGGTGGGCGCGGCGGTTGGCGGTCGCGGCGATGATCACAGGGACCCCCTGCACAACCAGCAGCTCCGCCAGCCCCACCAGGCGCGCATAGAAATCATCGCGCCCGGCTTCATCATAGCCGGCGGTGGGCGCTAAGACCGGGCGCAGCGCATCGGAATCGAGCACGACTGCCGAAATTCGCCTGGCGCTCAGTCGTTGCTGGAGATGGCGGGCAATGGTGGTCTTGCCGGACGCGGGCAAGCCGGTCAGCCAGATGGCCCATCCCGTCTGTGGCAGGGCGCTCGATTGGGCCGGAGCGGACACGGGTGTTCTCGCCTTATCTGTGCGTGAGCGATACGCGTGTGGTCAACGGCGGTCTCACTCAATGGCGGCTGGAGGCGGCAG
>DATLZJ010000153.1:0-4302 GCA_035574055.1 Caldilineaceae bacterium | reverse complement strand
CGCTGCCTCCCTTGAGCCGGGAGACAAAGGGACTCCTCTCCGCCCTGCTTGCGCTCTATTTGCTTGTCGCCATCCTGTTCGCCCTGACCAACCGGGCCGAGGCCGCTGCTTCGAGCAGGGTGGAGGCCGCTGCCGGGCCTGTCTTTACGCTTGCCGGCAAAGACTGTGCAGGCGAGATGAGCCTGGCCCACCGGTAGGGCCGGCAGACACTAACCCGTCGCCCTTTCGGGCCGGCAATCGAGGCCCCACCTCCGTCAAGTTGTTTCGCCCCATTGAGTGAGACATCTCAACTGCCCTGTTGATGGGCAGACATGGCTCCATCACGAACCGAACCCCACCGGCGCCAGATTTTGACTTCAACGGCCGCGTGTGCTATGGTCGTTGGTGCAGAATCGTTGGTGCAGACAAATAGACTGCGCCGATTCACCGGTTGATAGCCAATAAGCAATTTATCAGGAACGATTCGAGTGAAGATCCGGACGGCCGACCAGGCATATGGTATAGGGTGTGGGGGGTGCTTGCCGCGTAGCCGGTAGGTGAGTCCGATGTTCGCAGGTTGCGGCCACGGCGGTCCCCGCCCGTGGCTTTTTTATTTGCCCGGTCCGGCTGTCCTACTTCCGCGGCCAGGCGGGTGTGGAACGGCGGCAGGTCCATTGGCAGATGACGAGAGGGTCACGGGTAAGCCCGTGGCCTTTTTTGATTGGCCGGGTTTGTGGCTCGGCCTGATAGGTTGCCAAAGGGCTGATAGTCTGCCAAGGGAGGAAGGCTTGATGTTATTGGTCATTGAAAATCTCTCGAAAGCCTATGGCGAAAACCAGGTGCTCAACCGGGTGTCGTTATCGCTGGCGCCCGGCCAGAAGCTAGGTCTGGTCGGGGCCAACGGCGTTGGAAAGTCCACCCTGCTCAAGATCATCATGGGCGAGGTGGAAGCCGACGCCGGCCAGGTCCGGCTGGCCGCCAACGTCGAGGTAGGTTATCTGCCCCAGGCGCTTGAGGCTGCGGCTGACCAAACCTTGGAGCAGTTGATCTACACAGCCCAAGGGGATCTGTTGCGACTGGAGGCGGAGCTGCGCGCGCTGGAGGCGCGCATGGCGAGCGCCAACAGCGACCTGGACGCGTTGCTGGCCGACTATGGCCGGTTGAGCGAGTCTTTTGAGCGGCGGGGCGGTTATGAGCTGGCGCATCGGCTCGAGGTGGTGCTGGCCGGTCTGGGCATTGCTCACCTGCCGCGCGACCGGCGGGTCGGCACGCTCTCCGGCGGTGAGAAGTCGCGGGTGGGGCTGGCGGCGCTGCTGCTGGCCGGGCCGGAGCTGTTGCTGCTGGACGAGCCAACCAACCATCTGGACTTTGCCGCGCTGCATTGGCTGGAGGGCTATCTGCGCGACTACCAGGGCGGCTTGCTGGTCGTCTCCCACGACCGCCACTTCCTCAACCAGACGGTGGAGGCGATTGTCGAGATTGATGAGCATAGCAAGGAGGCCAGGCTCTACAGTGGGAGCTACGATTTCTATGCCCAGGTCAAGGCCCAGGAGCGGGTCAAGTGGGAGGAGGAATATTGGGCGCAGCAGGAGGAGATTTGGGAGCTGCGTAAGGCGATCAAGAGCAAGGCCCGCCAAGTGGCTCACAACCGCCCGCCGCGAGACGGCGATAAGTTTCTCTTCAACTTCAAGGCCGGGCGCGTGGCCGACGCCATCAGCCGCAACGTCCGCGCCGCCGAGGAGAAGCTGCGCCGGCTGGAGGAGAACCCGGCGCCCAAGCCGCCCAAGCTCATGGAGATCAACCCCGACTTCGACCCGGCGGCGCTTGCCAGCCGCATCCCCTTGACGGCGGATGGGCTGTGCAAACGCTACGGCGCGCAGGCGCTGCTCGACAACGTGAGCTTTGCGATTCACGCGGACAGCCGGGTGGTCATCGTCGGCCCCAACGGCGCCGGTAAAAGCACGCTGCTGCGCATTCTGGCGGGCAAGGAAACGCCTGACGCCGGCCGGGTGAGGGTGTCGCCCAGCGTGGTCCTGGGCTATCTCGACCAGGAGCAGGAAGAGATGGACCCCAACCAGACGCTTTACGAGGCCTTCCGCGGCGAGCGCAGCGGTGAATGGGAGGAGCTAAAGGCAGAGCTATTGAGCTACGGCTTGTTCAGCTACCCTGACCTGGCAAAGCGGGTCGCCGCGCTCAGTGTGGGCCAAAAGCGCAAGCTCCAGATCGCCTGTCTCATTGCCGCGCACGCCAACCTGCTGCTGCTGGACGAGCCAACCAACCATATCAGCCTGGACGTGCTGGAGGAGTTCGAGCAGGCATTGAGCGCCTTCGCCGGCCCGGTGATCGCCGTCTCCCATGACCGCCGCTTTATTCAGCGGTTTGCCCAGGAGGTGTGGGAGCTGCGCGACGGGGCGCTGACCCGCTACCTGGGCGGATGGGAGGCCTATCAGGCGGCGCAGGCCGCCGCGCCGCCAGGAACTCGCGAATCAGCTCGACAAACGGTTCCGGTTGCTCGCGGTGAATGAGATGGCCTGTGCCCTCGAAGCGCACAATGCGGACGTTGGGCTGGTCCGACGGCTCTTCACGGATGGCGCGCGACGCGCCGGGCTGGGGAAAGAAGGCGCTCTTGAGGAGCAGCACCGGGCAGCGCACGCCGGCCAGCGCCTCCGTCAAGGTCTCCGGCGACAGGTGAAGCCTAGACCAGAGCGCGGCGCCAAGCCGGACCAGGTCGAGGTCAAGGTTGGCGCTGTACTCGACCCACGGCACATAGTCTTCCTCTGGCGGGAGGGGCGCGCCCGCCGGGAGCTGGCCCAACGAGGCGACCATCCGCTCGGCGTGGGACTGGTGCTGGAGCTGCTCCAGCCAAGCGATGTAGCTGTCCAGCCATCGCCTGTACCCTTCCGACTGGGCGAGGGTCTGGGCGGGATTCGGCAGCGCGTCGTCCGCCCAGCCCTCGACCACCAGCGCACGCACCAGCTCCGGATGGCGGTGCGCCAACAGGATGCCGACCGCGCCGCCGAGCGAGTGGCCGACGACATAGGCCGGCGAGATGGCTAGGGTGCGGATGACGCCGGCGGCATCCTCGACCAGACGGTCATGGGTGAAGGTCGTCGCCGCGCGCGAGGAGCGCCCGTGGCTGCGGGCGTCTACCATGATCACGTCGTAGTCGGCCTCCAGCAGGCGGGCTGTGCGCAGCCAGGTGAGCGCGCCTTCGAGGATGCCATGCAAAAGGAGGAGGGGCGGCTTCTGGCCGCCGGTCCGGTAGAGGTGAAGGCGAACGCCGTTGACGGCGATTTCGCTTTGGGTCCAGTGGGAGGGGATTAGCTCCTCAATGGGGCGATATTGTTTTACCGCCTGGGCGGGTATTGCATCCATCATTGCTGTCCTTTGCCTGAGTGCTTGTCTGCCGGCCAACCGCGCGGGCGTTCATCTTCACCGTACCCAAGCTCTGCTCTCCTGTCAAGCGGCGCGGGCTACAGTGGCAACTCAGAACTTCGGTGGCCGGCGTCTTCTCGCCGGCCTGCTCATGGGGCTGGCGCGGGTGGGGCTGCTGGTCGAGCCGGCCGCGGCCAGGCTACGCCGAGGGAACGAGGGCCAACACACGCAGGGGGCTGCCCGATCCCTGCACAATCTTGAGCGGGGCGGCGATCACCACGGCGCCGGTGGGCGGGAGCTGGTCCAGGTTGCAGAGGCTTGCCAGGCCGAACTTGCCGGCGCCGTGCATGATGTTGTGGGCCGGGAAGGGCGGCTCGAAGCCCCCGGCCTGGCCGGCGTCGGTGCCCACCGTCTCGACGCCGACGCCTAGCACATCCCGCTCCTGAGCCAGATAACGCAGGCTGTCGGGATGGAAGCCGGGCGAGTGGGGGCCGTCCTCGCCGGCGTTGAGAAAGGCGGCGCGGCCCTGGCGCTTGCTCCAGCCGGTGCGCAGCAGGAGCCAAGCGCCGGCGGGAATCTGGCCGTGGCGCGCCTCCCATGCCTGCACACGCTCACGGGTGAGCAGGAAGTCCGGGTTGTTTGCGACCTCCTGGCTCACATCAATTACACAGGCCGGGCCGATAAATCGGCGGGCGGGGATCGTATCGGTGGTGTTGTTGGGCAGATCACGCCCGGTGATCCAGTGGACGGGCGCGTCGAAGTGGGTGCCGGTATGCTCGCCCAGATGGAGTGTATTCCAATACCACATCGGCCCGGCATCGTCATAATAAGAGATGCGCTCAACCGTCAAGGGCGGCGACTGGCCAAACATGGGCGGCAGCTCGATGACCGGCGTGTCGGGTGAGAGGGGTTGGGTCAGGTCTACCACCCGGACGCTCCCCGCGTTGA
>DATLZJ010000152.1:0-6379 GCA_035574055.1 Caldilineaceae bacterium | reverse complement strand
TTTGAGGCGGCGCGCGCCGCCTATGACAGCTATGGACTCAGGCTCGGCCACTACATCGGCCACGGCATCGGCGCGACCGTCAACGAAGCCCCCTGGTTTGTCCCCAGTGACCAGACCATCCTCCAGCCGGGCATGGTCGTCTGCATCGAGACGGGCGCCTATGGCGAAGAAGCCACCGGCAAATGCGAGAAGATGATGGTCATTCAACCGAGCGGCGACCCAGACATCTTTCCGGATTTTGAGTGGGGCACGGCGGTGGACTGATGCGCAATAGGCGGCGGGCTGGCCGATTGAAGGATATTTGCGCGCCGGTTTTTGTGCTATACTTGGCGCCAAGAGGGGCCTGAAACCCCTTTCCCGGCAACGTTTATACTACATGTCAAGGCGCTCGGCTGCGATCTGCTGCTAGCGTGATGACCACGCCTGCCTCTCCCCGGCAAACGCGGGCGCGGCGATGTGCTGGCTGGCGATGTACGGCTATTGGATGCCAGTCGTATGAAATTTCCGTGTGAGAACCGGGATGGGCGCGGCTTCTGACCACGACTCAACCCTTTGAAGATTGCTGCCCTCTGAAGAATTCCAGCGATTTCTGACAGCTATTCTGCGTTACGCTGAATGCCGGGAGCCTAACAGCCTAACAAGGTCCGGAAGTTCCTGAAGAGGCGCTTCCTTGTCATCATTCTCCGGCTTGTTCAAAGTGGATATCCAAGCTTCTGGTTAGGTGACCGTGAGTATTTCCTCAGGGTTGAATTCGTATTTAGCGTGGGTGTTTGCAACGGCTCTGGGGCAGACCTGAGCAATCAGGTCTCGACAAATACTGGGGTACAGAAGGAGATGTTGTATGAACAGGGAGCGGAGAGTCTATGGAGCTTTCAGGCTGGGTTGGGCTGTGATCCTGGCTCTGATGCTGGCGGCATGCGCTCAGGTGCAAGATGCGACGCCCACGCCACAAGTCGCGCAAGACGAGCCGACACCGGCGCCGGCAGAAGCAGAAGGCCGTACCGGCCCATGGGTGGACGAGATCGTGGTCGTGGAAGAGCCGTCCGCCGAGGCTGCGGTGACCAGGCTAAGGGCCAGTGAGATTGATGTCTATGCCTTCGCCGTCAGCGCCCCTGAGGTCTTTCAGCAGGTAGAGGCTGCAGATGACCTCGACTATGTGCGTTCCTTCGGCGCGAATACTGAGCTTACCTTTAATCCGGCTGGACCTGTTTTCGAGGGCACCGGCAAGCTGAATCCATTTGCCGTTCCTCGTATTCGCGAGGCGATGAATTGGCTGGTGGACCGCGACTACATTGCCCAAGAGATCCATGGCGGGCTGGCGGTTCCCAGGTACCTGGCGATTAATAGCGCCTTCCCTGACTATGCCAAGCTGGTGGATGTGGCTAGGCAACTGGAGATCGAGTACGCCTACAACCCGGAGCGCGCCCGTGAGATCATCACTGAAGAGATGGAAGCCTTGGGCGCGGAGCTGGTGAATGGGACGTGGCAGTACAATGGGGAGCCGGTAGAACTGATCTTCCTCATCCGCACCGAGGATGAACGCCGCGACATCGGCGACTATGTCGCCACCCAGTTGGAGGGGCTGGGGTTTGCCGTCCGGCGAGATTACCGGACGGCCCAGGAGGCAGCGACGATCTGGACCCAAAGTGACCCAAACGAGGGGCTTTTCCATATCTATACCGGCGGTTGGGTCACGACCGTGGTCAGCCGCGACCAGGCGGCCAACTTCAACTTCTATTACACACCGCGGGGCTTGAGCCGCCCCTTATGGCAGGCCTATGCACCTTCGCCGGAGTTCGACGAGATTGCGGATCGGCTGGCGCGGCGTGACTTCCAAACCCTGGAGGAGCGTCGCGATCTCTTTGCCCAGGCGCTTAGGCTCTCGATGCAGGATTCGGTCCGGGTCTGGCTGGTTGATCGTCTCAGCATCTCGCCCTATCGGGCCGATCTCTCGGTGGCAGGCGACCTGGCCGGTGGGATCAGCGGCTCTTGGTTGTGGCCTCACACGCTCCGGCGCAGCGGTGAAGTGGGCGGTGTGGTCCGGATCGCCATGCCCAGCATTTTGCCGGATCCCTGGAACCCGTTGGAGGGGAGCAACTGGGTCTATGACCAGATGCTCACCCGCAGCACCGGCGATTTGGGACTCCTGCCCGATCCGTTCACGGGACTAAGCTGGCCCCAGCGCGTTGAACGGGCGCAGGTCTTTATCAGGGAAGGGCTGCCGGTTGCAAAGACCCTCGACTGGGTAGAACTGACCTTCGTCCCCGAGAACAAGGTGCCGGAAGATGCGTGGATTGATTGGGACGCGGCCGCGCAACGCTTTATCACCGTGGGCGAAAAGCATCCCGATGGGTTAACGGCAAACCGCAAGAGCGTCACCTACTATCCCGCCGACCTCTACGACCTCCAGTGGCACGATGGCAGCGCCTTATCGCTGGGCGACATCGTGTTGAGCATGATCCTGCTCTTTGACCAAGCCAAGCCGGAAAGCCCGATCTACGATGAGGCGCAGGTCCCGTCCTACGAGACCTTCCAAGAACATTTCCGAGGTGTGCGCATCGTCCAGGAGAATCCACTGGTGGTTGAGTACTACAGCGACCTATATCTCCTGGACGCAGAGCAGAACGTTGCCGACTGGATGCCGTACTACAGCCAAGGGCCTGGCGCTTGGCACACGCTGGGGCTGGGTATCCGCGCCGAGACCAACCGAGAGCTGGCTTTCTCCTCTGACAAGGCCGACGCCCTCCAGGTGGAATGGATGAGTTACATTGCGGGGCCGAGCCTGGAGATCTTGGAAGAGCATCTCGTCGCGGCGCGCACGGACGGGTTCATCCCCTATGCGCCTACCCTGGGCCAGTACGTCACAGCGGAAGAGGCGCAGACAAGGTGGGAAAACCTCCAAGCCTGGTACGATGAGAAGGGTCACTTCTGGGTCGGCATTGGACCATTTTACCTCGAGAGAGCATTCCCCGTTGAAGGGATGGTCCAGCTCAAGCGCCACCCGAATTTCCCTGACCCCGCCGACAAGTGGACGCGCTTCGAAGAGCCTAGAATCGCCGAGGCGGAGATTGACGGGCCGGGCCGGGTGGCCGCCGGCAGCGAGGCCACCTTTGATGTCTTTGTTTCCTTCCAGGATGAACCTTACCAGGTGGATGCCATCGACCAGATCAAGTACCTGCTCTTCGATGCCCGGGGCGAGCTGGCCCAAACCGGTGATGCCCAAGCAGTTGAGGATGGGCTGTGGCAGGTAGTGCTCAGCCCGGACGTGACTGAACAACTAGAGGCGGGGGCAAACCGGCTAGAGGTGGCCGTGGTGTCGCGTCTTGTAAGTATTCCGAGCTTTGCCTCGTTCGAGTTTGTCACGACACCGTAAGCGATCACTACAAGCGGCGGGACTACACGCGCCAGGCTTTTACAAAGCCTGGCGCATCCCTGCTCATGTTGAAGGTTTGAGAAAAAGCGTGAGGCGCAATGGCCGAAGCAATCCTCTCCGCGCCCTCTCAGGCTGGGGAAGCGAAGACGTCCAGCACCTTTGCCAGGGTGGCAAGGTATACGCTGGTCAGGACGGTGACGCTGTTCCTCACTGTTGTGGTCGGCGTGTATCTGGCGATTCTCGTTGCCAACATGGGCGGCTATGTGGACCGGATTCGCAAGGCACAGATCCAGGAAGAGGTGGCATTAAGCCTTAGCTTCCAGCCTGAATTTCAAGCGCTGCCCACGGAAGAGCGCTTCAAGCGCATCGAAGAACTGGTCCGACTCGAGGAGAAGCGACTAGGGTTGGACCGGCCGTTTCTTGTACGCAGCTTCACCTATCTTTCCAACGCACTGATGCTGAACTTGGGGCGCGCCGAACATCTCATTAGTGACAGTGGCTCGAAACAGGTGCGGCTCATCTTGGTAGAGCGCCTGCCGCCGACTCTGTTGCTCTTTGCCACTGCCCAACTCGGGCTCTTCTTCTTGGCGATCTTTGGGGCGCTCTCGCTGTCGCGACAGTACGGGAGCTGGTTGGACAAAGCAATGGTTGCCCTAGCGCCTACGTCGGCCGCTCCTGCCTGGTTCTACGGGATTTTTCTCATTCTGATTTTCGCTGCGCTGTTGGGCGTCCTGCCCTTTGGCGGGATGGTCGACGCGCCACCGCCTGAATCCACACTTGCGTATGCGGCAAGTGTGCTCAAGCATCTGATCCTGCCGGTTTCATCGATCATCCTCAGCGCCATTTTCCTATCGGTCTATTCCTGGCGGACTTTCTTTCTTATCTACTCCAGTGAGGAGTATGTGGAGATGGCCAGGGCCAAGGGACTGTCCCCCGGGACGATTGAGAGGCGCTACATCCTCAGGCCAACCCTTCCCACTATTATTACCAGCTTTGCATTAACGCTCATTTCCCTCTGGACGGGGGCTATCGTCTTGGAGACAGTCTTCAATTGGCCGGGATTGGGCCGGCTCCTTTTCAGAGCCGTCGGCGTCTATGATACGCCAGTGATCGTAGGCTCTGTCGTTATCTATGCCTACCTGTTGGCGCTCACGGTCTTCCTACTCGATATCATCTATGCCCTCGTCGATCCTCGGGTCAAGATCGGTGACGAGAGGAGACGCTTATGAGCGGTCTGAAGGGGGCTTTCCAGGAGCTGCGCCACTACCCGTCCGCCATCGCCGGTATCATGCTCATCGTCGCGCTGGTGGCGCTCGCCATCTACACGGTGATCGCGATACCCTACGAAGAAGCAATTACACGCTGGCGAGGAGGAGAGAACATCTGGATCGAAAATCCCAGGCACGCACGGCCTCAATGGCTCAACCTGCTTCCCGGCATCAACCTACCCGAGACCATCGTCATCAGCAGCCAGGATGAGGAGGTGAGTCAACAGACCGAGGCGCTGGGGCAGGGAATGATCGAGGTGACGACGGTCTTCCACTTTGCCTACCTCTACGACGGCTTTCCGCAGGAAGTCACCGTCTTCCTGAGTCCACAGTATCAGGAAAAACGGCCCCATGTCACCCTGACCTGGCTGCCCCCCAGCGGCGAAGAGGTGAGGCTTACAGACTTGACGCTACGAGGACCGGAAACCTACCGCGTCTCGCAGGACAACCGGCTGCAGCGGCGCTTGCGCGGCCGCCCCTTGCCCCAGGCGCTGTTCGCCGATCCAGAGGCGGAGACCCTGGTTCCGCTCAAGGGGACATACGAATTGCGTGTGGCTGCGCTTGTCTTTGAGGGGGAGGCCAAGGTAGATGCCAAATTTGTGCTCTACGGCCAGGTCTACGGGCTGGCGGGAACCGACCACCGGCGCAGGGACCTGATGTTGGCGCTGCTCTGGGGAACGCCCGTCGCCCTGGCCTTTGGCTTTCTGGCAGCTATAGGCTCTACGATGAGCACTATGATTATCGCCGCCATTGGCTCCTGGTTCGGGGGGTGGGTGGATGCCGCCATCCAACGGATCACAGAGGTAAACTTGATTTTGCCCGCTTTGCCGATCCTGATCATGGTCGGCGCCTTTTATTCCCGTAGCATCTGGCTGATGTTAGGGGTTGTGATCCTCTTGGGCATCTTCAGCGCGGGGATCAAGAGCTACCGCGCCATCTTCTTGCAGGTAAAAGAATCACCCTATGTCGAAGCCGCCAGGGCCTATGGCGCTGGGAATTTTCGCATCGTTTTTCTCTACCTGATCCCGCGCATCGTTCCGGTGCTGGTGCCACAGTTCGTGGTTTTGATCCCTTCATTCGTCTTTCTCGAGGCGACGCTGGCCGTCCTGGGATTGGGCGATCCCGTCCTGCCTACCTGGGGTAAGGTGCTCAACGATGCCAATAGCAATGGCGCCTTGTACCAAGGGCATTACTATTGGGTGCTGGAGCCTGCCGCCTTGCTGATGTTGACCGGGTTGGGCTTCGCGATGGTGGGCTTTGCTCTAGACCGGATTTTCAACCCGCGACTGCGAGACCTATAGCGTCTATGAGGGGGGAGCCGCTCCTGCGCGTCGAAGACCTACGCCTCTACTTCCGTACGACTAAGGGGGTTGTCCGGGTTGTAGACAACGTGAGCTTTCAGCTTGGCCGTAACGAAGCGATGGTGATCCTCGGCGAGTCCGGCTGTGGAAAGACTTCGCTGGCGAGGGCGATTTTGAGGCTGCTTCCCCGTAACGTACATACCTATTCCGGCCACATCTATTTGAACGGCACGGATATCATGACCCTGGCGGAGGAGGAGTTCCGGCGGCAGGTAAGGTGGGTCAAGATCTCGCTGGTGCCGCAGGCGGCAATGAGCGCGCTCAATCCTGTGCTTAAGGTGGGGGAGCAGGTGACGGAACCTTTGATCACCCACTTTGGCATGAAGAAGCAAGATGCAAGGGAGCAGGCTCAGGCGGCGCTTCAGCGCGTTGGCGTA
>DATLZJ010000151.1:0-5952 GCA_035574055.1 Caldilineaceae bacterium | reverse complement strand
GGCGTCTATAGCCGCCATGAGCAGTTTGCCGGGCGCCTGATCTGGCCGAGCCTGGATGTGATAGATGATGATTTAGCCCCGGACGACGCCGGACCCGGGCTGGCTTGGGGGCACGGCACCCATGTGGCCGGTATTGTGGCCGTCATGGCGCCGCGCGCCAAGCTCCTCCCCGTGCGCGTGCTGGACAACGGCGGTCGCGGCAACACCTTCCTGCTGGCCTATGCGATTGAGTGGGCCGTTGACCAGGGCGCTGACGTGATCAATCTGAGTCTGGGCGCCAATAGCAACTCGCGCATCCTGCGCGATGCCATTGCTGCGGCGAATGAGGCCGGCGTGGTCGTTGTCGCCGCAGCAGGCAACAGCGGCGCCGAGCAGGTGCAGTACCCGGCTGCCTACCCGGATGTGCTGGGCGTCACGGCGGTCAGCTTCGATGCGAGCGCTGGCGCCTTTGTCAAGGCGTCTTTTGCCAATTACGGCGCGGGCTGGGTTGACCTGGCCGCGCCAGGGGAGGGGATTGTCTCCGCCGCGGTCTCGGAGCAGGGGCCAGGCTATGCCAGTTGGAGCGGCACTTCGATGTCCACCGCCTTTGTCAGCGGCGCATCGGCATTGGCGCTCCAGAAACTGCGCGAGAAAGCGGCTGCCACGGACACGCCTGCAGCCGTGGCCGAGTTGCTGATCGGGAATGGAACGGAGTTGCCCGCAAGCGGAAGCCCGTGGGCAGGTAAGATCGGGCGGCTGTTGGATGTGGACAGGGCGCTTGTGGGCGAGCAACAACCGGATGAGCAGCCGTCTGACCTGACGCCGCGCCTGCTCTATCTCCCGGCGCTTGGGCGCTAGACGCGAGTTCAGACGACCTATGCCTTCCGAGGTGAGGGAGCGCCTGGGAGATTAGAACTGGAGCCGGACGACGGGCGGCGATGTGGGGCCTGGGCTGCCGCCTGCCGGCTCAGGGGTAACGCCGATCACGTCCCACTGGTCAATGGGCAGGGGCGTCTCGAAGACCAGCGCGCCCTTGCCGGTCTCGTCCACGGTGAAGAGGCCGGCGCTGGTGCGGTCGCCATCCTTGAGCAGCCACAACTGGTAGACTTTATCTTCGGTCAGGGGAGGGAAGCCCTCCGCCTGGAGGACCGCGATGGGCGCGTCCGGCTGCCACAGCACGGTTGCATGGGCCGTGCTGGTCTCCTCTGCTGCCGGCAGGACGATCTGCTGGGGCTGGCTCTCTAGGAGGAGCATGAGCGCCTGGTTCTGGCGCTCCACTTGGGCGGCCAGCTCACGGTTGGTCGCTTGTAGCGTCTGATTCTCCAGGTACCAATAGACATCTAGGGCCAGCAGGGCCAAGGCCGCCGTGACCAGGGCCGGCTCCCAAAGGCGGGCGAGCCAGGAGCGGCGCCGCGGTGGGGTGGTTACAGGCGCTGCGACTGGCGCCGGTCGCTCGGCGTGGCGCTCGCCCTCTGCCAACGCAGCTTCGATGCGTTCGCGCAGATGCGCAGGCGCAGGAACGACCGGCGCGCTGAAGAGCATGGCCTGGGCTAGCTCCGCATAATCGGCCAGCTCGCGCGCCGCCTCCGGATGGTGGGCCAGGGTTGCTTTGATGTATTGTTCTTCGGCAGGATCGGTGAAGCCAAAGGCATAGGCCGGCAGCAGATCTGCAAGCTCGTCCTGTGGCTGCCCTTGAGACTGGCCCTCGGCGTTATCCGGGTCCGGCTGGATTGGCTCCGGCCCCTGCATCGGTCGTTCCTCGTCCATCGTTGCCGCGTCTATACCGTCTATCTCGTAGCTAGCAGTTTATCTAGAGGGCCTCTGTCTAGGGTATTTCGCAATTATCCGATCAACGCTTGCCAGGATTTCTTCAGATTGTCCCATTTCTTTTCAACCTAGATTGACGGATCGGCTCCTGCCTCATGCCAGAGGGTGCGCAGCTTTTGTAGGCCGGAGCGGATGCGCGTTTTGACGGTGCCCAGCGGGAGCTGCATGCGCTCGGCCAGTTCGCTATGGGTAAAGCCCATAAAGTAGGCCAGCTCGATCAGCGTGCGCTGTTCAGCGGGAAGCTGCGCCAGCAGCCGTCGCAGGAGCTGGCCGTCAAGCCAGTCTGCCTCGGCGCTGGCGAGATCTGCGGTAGTCTCCTCGCTGAGATTAACCGTGTGAAGGCGCTGGGCGGGTTGGCGCTGCTCCGCCCGCAGACGGTCAATGGCGGCGTTGCGTGTTATGGTCAGCAGCCAACTGCTAAATTGGCCGAGGGCAGGGTTCCAACGTTCGGGCTGGCGCCAGACCTTGACAAAGATGTCTTGGGTCACTTCTTCGGCCAATCCCGGCTCGCGTAAGACCCGCAGCGCCAGGCTATAGACCAGATCGCCGTACTTCTGATAGAGCAAAAGCACAGCCTGTTGGTCACGCTGGCGTAAACGTTGTAGGAGGTGGTAATCGTCGGCGGGATATGCGTGTTGGCTCACAGGCACCCAGGTACAGCATGGCCGCCGGCGCCGGAGTGGGCCGGGTCTTACCCCAGTGTACCACAACTGGCGGGCGTATGGCGAACGGAGGCCGAACAGTTACCAATTTATGTATTTTCGGGCTGCTCAAGCTGTACCAATGGAGTGATACCTACAATTTTCCCGGCGAACGTGGGCGCGCCCACGAAACCCGGTTCAGAAACACCTACCAGGGAGGAGTCAAGATGAATCGGCAGCAATGGTGTGGTAGTACATGGCGCTTGTCCATCGGCGGCGCGCTGGTAATGGCGCTGCTTCTGGCGCTCTTCGGGCAGACAGGGATAGCCCGCGCAGATGGGCTTGTCTGGCGTGGTGTTATTCAGACAATCCCGGAAGGCGGACGCGAAGGGCAGTGGCAGGTCGGCGGACGCACCTTTGTCGCCAATGTCGCCACCGAATTCGATGTGGCGGAAGGTCCCCTGACGCTCAATGGCTGCGCAAAGGTCTCGTATGTACAGACGGCGTTGGGCGACGTTGCGCTTGAGATCGATAGCGAGCCGGCGGGCGATTGCGATGGGGATGGCAACGGTGATGACAATGACGATGGCAATGACGATGGCAATGGCGATGATAGCGGCAACGATGATGGGGAGCATATCAAAGTCTATGGGCGGATCGGCGCGCTGCCCCTGGATGGCCTGGTCGGCGTCTGGACGATTGACGGCGCGGCTTTCACCACCAACCTCTCCACTAAGTTCGAGCCGGAGCATGGCGGCTTTGCCGAGGGCGTCTGCGTAGAGGTGAAGCTTGCCGCCTCTACCCTGACGGTGGTTGAGATCGAGTCGGAGGAGGATTATAAGTGTAGTGGCCGTGACAACGGCGACGATGACACCGCTGAAGGTCAACTCTACGGTGAAGTGACTGCCTTCCCCAGCGGGCTTGTGGGCGATTGGGTAATCGGCGGCAAGACCTTTGTGGCGACCGCAGAAACCCGCTTTGATCCGCAGGGCCAGAGCTTTGCCCAGGGTGTTACGGTCAAGGTGGAGTTCTTTACCGACGCCAACGACACCAACATTGCTACCGCGATCGAGATCAAGTTGCGCGCCGATGACGATGATGAGGATGGCGACTTTGGCGACAATCCGGGCGACGACGGCCATGCCTTTGGCAAGGTGGACCAGCGGCCCGCTGGGCTGGTCGGCGTTTGGATCATTGGCGGCGTCGCCTATACGGCTACCGAGCACACTGAGTTTGACGATGAGGGATCGCTTGCTGTCGGCGTGCAGGTGAAAGTGGAATTCACCGTCAATGCCCAAGGCGAGCGCATCGCCCATGAGATCGAGCAGACTGACGATGACGGCGACGTCAGCGGCGAAGGCCATCTGAAGTTGGTGGGTTTTGTCAACCAGATGCCGGCCAGCGGCTTCTTGGGTGTCTGGATCATCGGCGGTGTGCAGTTCAGCGCCGACCAAACGACCCGATTCAAGGCCGCGCATGGCGCCTTTGGGCAGGGCGCGTATGTGGAGGTCGAGTACGTTCTCAATGGCGACGTCCGGTTGATCTATGAGATAGAGACTCATGTGCCGCCCGCTGCCGGCGACACCACGCGCCTCGGGCGGATCGAAGCCATTGTAGATCGCCAGACGGCTGCAACTATCGAGGGACAGGGCGCCGTGACCTGGCAGATCGGCGGCGTCAGCTACACGATAACGCCCGCGACGCAACTCGTTGACAACAGTGGTGAGCTTACTGTCGGCGCGGAGGTGTTGGTCAACAGCTATACCGCGGACAACGGCGGAGAGGTGGCGACCCAGATTCGCCATGTCGCCCTGAACAACCGGGTCTATCTGCCGCTAACGCTCAGATAGCGGCACCCCGAATTCGTACTTCTTCAGCGGCGGGTTCTGTAGGGGGCTTCCCTTACAGAACCCGTCTTTGTGACGCTTGCGGCCGTTTGGCCGCAAAACCTGGAGCGGAAACCAACTACCGGCCCGTTGCCGGTCTCGGATGGCCGATCAGGCTTGGAAAATTCGGGCTTGACAGACGCCCGGAATGATCGTAAGCTACTGGTTGCAATCGTTTGTAACTAAGCGCAGCAGAGACCGGTAGTCTTGTGCAGGAGCCAGCGCAGACCGTGGGCAAACGTAGGGCGGAACCGATCACTCGATACAACGGCAACCCAAGCGACGGCGCCAGAAGTGAGCAGGTGCGCACCATCGGCGACCTGGCGCGGCTGGCCGGCGTCTCGGCCTCCACCGTGTCGCGTGCGCTCAATGACAGCCCGCTGGTGCGTGAGGAGACCCGCGAGCGCATCCAGGCGCTGGCTCGCCAGCATGATTTCCAGCTCCATGCCGGCGCCCAGAGCCTGCGGCTTCAGCGCAGCCAAACCCTGGCGATGGTTGTAGACAAGGGGCCGGGCGAGGACCGGATCATGTCGGACCCCTTTCTCTTGGAGTTGTTGGGGGAGATCGCCACCAACGCGGCCCGCTACCGCTATGATGTGTTGATCTCCCAGGCCCAGGACCAGGCGCAGGACTGGCGCCGCTACTTTATCGCCGGCGGGCGGGCCGATGGGCTGATCATCCTCGCCCATATGAGCTCACGCGCCCAGCGCGCCCAACGGCTGTTGGCGTCCGGCGCCCCCTTCGTGGTTTGGGGGCCGGCCGTGCCCGGCCAACCCTATTGCTCAGTGGGGAGCGACGACTACCAAGGGGGCTACAGCGCCGTTGAACATCTCATCCGCCTCGGTCGCCAGCGCATCGCTATGCTTGGCTTTGACAGCGATTGTCTGGAGTTGAAGCTGCGCTTTGACGGTTACCGCGACGCGCTGCAGGCCGCCGGGAGAGAGGTGGAGTCGCGCTTTGTGGCCCACAGCCACTCCTCCAGCCAGGGAGGCTATGAGGCCATGCGCCGCCTGCTGGTACGGGCGCCGGACCTGGATGCGGTCTTCGTCGGCAGCGACGTGATGGCGATCGGCGCGCTGGAGGGACTGCGCAGCGCAGGGCGTACCGTGCCTGACGATGTGGCAGTGGTCGGCTATGACGACATCGCCTTGGCGGCCTATTGCAGCCCACCCCTGACGACTGTGCGGCAGAATCTGCCGCTTGCCGGGCGGCTGTTGGTCGAGCGGCTGTTGGATGTGATGGAGGGGCGACCGGCTGCGCCGGTGATGCTGCCGACGGAGCTGATCGTGCGTCGCTCATGCGGCGCGCTGCCTGGCCCCTAGCTGCGGCGAGGGGTCGGCGTGGCTTTTTATTTTAGGCGGCCTTGCAAACGATTGCATATACTTGCATCAACGCTGCAACGTTGTGCAAGCGTGCATCCGCAGAGGCAGGGCCAGGAGCGATATGGCTAGGAGCGGTATGGTAGGAGGCGCCAATCATGCTCGATGAAAAGCGATTGCGGCTGGAGGCGGCCCAGCGCTATGAGGCGCTGCGCCGCCGCGCCCAGCTCGCCGAACTGTGGGCGCGGCTCTGGGGTCGCCCAACGCGCTTGCTGCGCCCGGAGGAAGTGGACGGCGGCC
>DATLZJ010000150.1:0-6238 GCA_035574055.1 Caldilineaceae bacterium | reverse complement strand
TGGCCGCGCGAGAACAACGACCGCATTGAGCTGGTCGCCGACAAGACGCTCTACGAGCCGGGCGACACCGCCCGTGTGCTGGTGCCCAGCCCCTTCGCCGGCCCCGTCCAGGCGCTGCTGACCATCGAACGCGCCGGCGTCGTCTCTGCCGAGCTGATCACCCTGGCCGGCAACAGCGAGACCCTCCAAATTCCCATCCGCGAGGAGCACATCCCCAACATCTTCGTCAGCATCGCCATCGCCAAGGGCATTGACGAGACCAACCCCACCCCCGCCATGCGCATCGGCTATGTCCAGCTCACGGTGGACACCAGCGCTAAGGAGTTGACGATAGCGGCCGCCAGCTCCGCAGCAAGCGTAGAGCCGGGCGCATCCGTCGCCTACACCCTCACCGTCTCCGACAGCGCCGGCGAGCCGGTAGCCGGCGCCGAGGTCAGCGTCGCCATCGTCGACCGGGCCGTGCTGGCGCTTGCGCCTGAGCCTGACCGGTCTCTGGTGGATATCTTCTATTACCAGCGCCCCCTCGGCGTCTCCACCTCGGCCTTGCTCACCATCAACCGCGACCGCATGAGCCAGCAGCTCTCCGAAGGAGCCAAAGGCGGCGGCGGCGGCGACGGCATGGGCATCGAAGTGCGCAGCGAGTTCCCTGACATCGCCTTCTGGCGCGCCGACCTGCTGTCCGACGCCGCCGGCCAAATCACCTTCACCGTTGATCTGCCCGATAATCTCACCACCTGGCGGCTCATCGCCAAAGCTGTCACCGACGATACCCGCGTCGGCGATGCCCGCCTGGATGTTGTCGCCGCCAAAGAACTCCAACTCCGTCCCCTCGCCCCGCGCTTCTTCACCGCCGGCGACCGCGCCCACATCGGCGCATCTCTGGTCAACGCGACCGCGCTGGACCTCAGCGACGGCCTCATCACGCTGGAGTTGGAAGGGGCGGAGATTGAAGACGCGGCCGATACCTCGGTTCAATTTGAGCTGCCAAGCGCCGGGCAACAGCTTCAAACCTGGCCTATCGTCGTGCCGGAGACCAGCAGCCGCGTCGTCCTGACCCTCACCGCCGTCGCCGACACCGTCGAGGCCGACGCCCGCACCCTGGCCGATGCCGTCCGGCTCGAGCTCCCCGTCCGCCGTTATGAGTCGCCGGAGACTGTGGCCACCTCCGGCGCGGTTCCGCCCAGCGGCGTGCTGGAGGTGATCCAGTTGCCGGAAGAAGCGACGGACAACGGCTCTCTGCAGATCGGCGTCGAGCCAAGCCTCGCCGGCGGCCTGATCGAAGGGCTGGACTATCTGCGCGCCTACCCCTATGAGTGCAATGAGCAGGTGGTCAGCCGCTTCTTGCCCAATCTCTTTACCGTCGAGGCGCTCCATACCCTTGGCATCGAGGATAGCGAACTGGAGGCGAACCTGGACGAGCAGGTCATGATCTCGGTTCAACAGCTCGTCAATCGCCAGGCCCTGGACGGCGGCTGGGGCTACTGGCCCAACCAACCCACCTCCCCCTTTATCACCGCCTACGTCCTTTGGGGCCTCGCCAGCGCCGACGCCCTCGGCTACACCGTGCCGGCGCGGACGCTTCAGAACGCCGTCGCCTACCTGGAGCGCAGCTTCATCGCCCCAAAAGATGTCCAATACCGCTGGCAGCTCAACGAAATGGCCTTTATGCACTTCGTCCTTGCCGAAATGGACCAGGGCGACCCCGGTCGCGCCAGCACCCTCTATGATGTACGCGAGCGGCTAGGGATCTATGGCCGGGCCTATCTCGCCATGGCCCTCGCCGCTATGAGCGAGGCCGGCGCCGAAGACCCGCGCGTCGCTGCCCTGCTCGACGACCTCTACAGCGCCGCCAAAGTGACCGCCACCACCGCCTGGTGGCAGGAGCCGGAAGTAGACTTCCGCAACCTCAATACCGACACCCGCACCACCAGCATCGTCCTCGAAGCCTTCATCCGGCTCGACCCCCAAAATCCCCTCCTCCCCCAAGTCGTGCGCTGGCTGATGGAAACGCGCGAAGGCGGCCGGTGGTCCACGACCCAGGAGAATGCCTGGGCCATCATTGCCCTGAGCCGTTGGCTGCAAGAAACCGGCGAGCTGAACGCCGATTATACCTGGTCGGTGACGCTCAACGACGAAGAGTTGGCAAGCGACGCGGTCACCCCAGAGACGGTGGACGAGAAGGCGACGCTCCAGGTCGCTGTAGCCGACCTGCTGCGCCATGAGGCCAATACCCTCCGCTTCCACCGCGACGGCGCACAGGGCCGCATGTACTACACCACCCGCCTGCGCTATTACCTGGACGCCGCCACGGTTGAGGCCCGCGACCGCGGCATCGTCGTAGACCGCCGCTTCGTCCGCGCCAACGCCGGCGCGGGGTCGCGCCCATCGAGCGGCATCAACAGTGGCATCAACGAGGACGGCGAAGAGATCACGGTAGAGGAGGCCGCGGTCGGCGATGTCATCAGCGTGACCGTCACCCTCATCGCCCCCACCGACCTTCACCACCTGTTGGTGGAAGTGCCCATCCCCGCCGGCACCGAACCCATAGACCCCTCGCTGTTGACCACCAGCGACCAGGTCGTGGGGCCGGTCATGGAGATGGAGGCGACCGAGTCGGGCAAGCCGGCCTGGCAGCATTACTGGACGCCCACCTACAGCGACCTCCGCGATGACCGGGTGGCGCTCTTCGCCACCTTCCTCACCGCCGGCACCTACGAATATACCTTCGCCGTCCAGGCTACGCTTCCCGGTGAGTTCCGGGTACTACCCGTCTATGCAGAGCAGATGTACTTCAACGAGGTGTGGGGTCGCAGCAGCGGGCAGCTCTTTACCGTCCGCGAATAGCTCAAGAATCGCCCAACAATGCCAACAATACCAACAATAGAGGACAAGCATAAGGGCGTTCTCTGAAACTGGGCCAAAGAAGAAGGGGAAGCGATGCCGGCATCGCTTCCCCTTCCTTTTGCTAAAATTCCGTCCACTCCGGTCATTCGATTTTCCGCACCGTTGCCGGGGCCGTGGCCTCGACATAGGCCATCTGTGCTCTGGCGGCCAGCCGGTCGGCCCAGTCCGTCATCCGGTCGCCAAGCCAGCGAAGCATTCGCGCCGCCCATTGGCGCCAGCTTGGGCGCTGCCTCTTGATGAACATCAGTTGAGACCGCAGTTTGATCTCACGCTCAATGTCCTGCTGCCGAGTCTCTGCCAACGCTTCTAACTGGCCTGGAAGGAACATCTGTCAATCCTCCTTAGGTGAATGCTGGCTCTGCATGCTGCAAGCGCCACTGGCGCGGGCCTGCCGTTGTAACCGCTATATCAAATTTTATAAGTTAATAATAGCACATTTTTTCGGATTTGTCAACCACCAAATTACTATGCGACGGTTAAATCCCCCCTCCCAAACCCTCAAAGTCGCTATGTGTTGGTTAGAATTGGCCTGGCCCAAGTTGACGAACACCTAACACTTATGTTATGTATTGCGTATTGACATATTCGAGGAAGATTCAATGAACCACCAAACGATTGGGAAAAGCATCTATCGCCCGCCGGATATCGCTGCCTTTTTGGACGCAGGGGACCGGCTTCCTGCCGCTAAACTCTGCCTGGAGTTCGCCAATACCGCTGACTGGCACGCCTCCGAGCATCCGGTAGAGACGTTGACCAACTATGAGGCGCTGGTGGACTGGTCGGAGCGAATCGGGCTGCTGTCGGCGCAGACAGCCACTGACCTGCGCACCCAGGCCAAGAACGCGCCGGCGCTGGCCGAGCAGATCCATCTGTGGGCCGTGGAGCTGCGCGAAGCGCTCTACCGCATCTTCGCGGCCGTAGCAGCCGGAGATCGGCCCGCCCAGGACGACATCGAGCTGCTCAACGAGGCGCTGCCGCTGGCCTTTGCTAATCCGACGTTGATGCCCACCGAGCAGGGCTTTGCCTTTCGATACCGCACCGGCGAGGGGTTGGATCAAATGCTCTGGCCCATTCTGCGGTCGGCGGCCTTGCTCTTGACCTCGCCCGATCTGGATCGAGTCGGCCAATGCGCCGATGATCGCGGCTGCGGCTTCCTCTTCTTCGACACGTCTCGCAACCGCAGCCGTCGCTGGTGCGACATGAGTTCATGTGGCAACCGGGCCAAGGCCCGCCGCCACTATGCCCGCGTCCGCGCCGACGAAGCCTGAGCCGGCGCGTCGCGCCCCTCTTGCGCTTGACGGATAGAGGGGCGTGAATTAGGATTGGCGCCAGTGGCGCCGCCAACCCATTGACTACCAGCGGAGAGGGGTTTTCATGTCTGTTGATACGGAGCTCATGGAGAAACTCGACCGTCTGCCTGCTGGCCTGCGCGCCGTTGTGGACGAGTTTCGCAGCGCATCTCCCCGAGAGCGCCTTGAGATGTTACTCGAATATGCGTCGGACCTGCCTGATCTGCCCCAGGAGTTGGCCGCACGCCGCGATCAGATGGAACAGGTACACGAATGCCAGACCCCGGTCTTTCTCTTTACCGAGCTTGACGACGGGCGTGTGCATTTTCATCTCGATATTCCGCCGGAATCGCCGACGGTGCGCGGGTATGCATCGGTGCTGTCCGAAGGGTTGGATGGGGCGACGCCCGAAGAGGTCCTGGCAACGCCGGAGGATGTTTACCTCCTTCTCGGCCTCCAGGAGGCAATCACACCCCAGCGGCTGCGTGGTCTCCATGCGCTGCTGGTCTACATGAAACGCCAAGTCCAGAAGCTGATGTAGGCCGCAGCCATGCAAGCAACTCAGGCGCCTGCCGCCCGTTATTCCGGGCTGGAGGTTTCCCTGTTTGGGCTGCTGCTGCTCGTAGACAGCTTGCACTTTGTCTTCGCGCGGGCATTGCTGCCCTACTTCGATTCAATTGTAGCCGCGACCCTGGTGTTAGGGGTGGCGACCGTGCAGCTCGGCCTCTATGCCCTGTTGCGCGGTCGCCTGAGTTGGCAGGCCATCCGCGGCCATTGGCTCTTCTACTTGGCTATCGGCGTGCTGGTAGGCGGCAGCACCGCGTTGGGCTACACGGCCGTCGGCTACATTGATACCGGCACGGCTGCCATGCTGGGCAAGCTGTCCACCCTGTTCAGCATGGTCTTTGGGCTGGTGTGGCTGCGCGAACAGTTGAACTGGGTGCAGGTAGGCGGCGGCTTGCTGGCCGTGGCCGGCGTGCTGGTCATCACCTTTCAACCTGGCGCGCTCTTGCGCTTCGGCTCGCTTCTGGTGGTAGGCTCCACGTTGATGTACGCCCTCCATGCCGCGCTCGTCAAACGCTACGGCCAAGAAATAGACTTTATGCATTTCTTCTTTGGCCGTTTGCTCTTTACGACCGCCGCCTTGCTCGTCTTTGCCGTGGGACGGCCTCTCATCGCTTGGCCGCCGGCCCCAGTCTGGTTGCTGGTCGTGGCAGCAGGAACAGTGGATGTGGTCATTAGCCGCAGCCTCTATTACCTGGCGCTGCGCCGCTTGCCCATGACCATCCATGCCATTGTCCTAACCTTGAGTCCGGTGGCGACCATTCTGTGGGCGCTCGTTCTCTTTGATACCTTTCCCCAGCCCCAGCAGTTGGCCGGCGGAGTCGCGGTCTTGATGGGCGTCCTGCTAGCGACCTTTTACCGCACCCGCTAGATTCGGGACGCGGTCGCCGGTCATTGACGGCTGCGTCACTGTCCACCCGGCGGGGAAATTGGCGCGCCGCAATTTGTTGTACCATTCTTCGATATCTCTGTTATAATAACCGATCTGGTATAATAACCGAGATTGCCGCCCCTTCATACAACGCGCTGCGGACACCCTGTCGGAATGGATTGGACACTCCAAGAGCCTGCCTTAGTTGAGCTATTGATGGCCTTTCGCCAAGACTATGCGCCTGTCTATGTCGTCGGCGGCGCAGTGCGTGATCTATTGCTTGGCCGCCAGCCTGACCACAACGACCTGGACCTGGTGGTGGCCCATGACGCGCTCTCCAGCGCCCGCCGCGTCGCTGACCGCCTGGGGTGGGCCTACTACCCTATGGATGAGGCGCGCGATGTAGCAAGGCTGATCTTTGCCGCCGATTCGCAAAACCCCATCATCTGCGACATTGCCGGCATGCGCGGCGGCTCCATTGAGGCAGACCTCCTGAGCCGCGACTTCACCATCAACGCCATGGCGCTGGCATTCCCGCGCCGCGGCGAACCGGAGTTGATTGACATCTGCGGCGGCCAGGCCGACCTCCAGCGGCGGCTGGTGCGGCGGG
>DATLZJ010000149.1:0-4897 GCA_035574055.1 Caldilineaceae bacterium | reverse complement strand
CCCCGCCGGCGTCGTTGCCCAGGGCGTGCGCGTCTATCAACCCGATCCCTACGGCACCGGCCAGGGAGACACGGTCTCCTACACCTATAAAGCCCTGCGGCCACTGACCGCCTACCTGCTCAAAGAGTCCCTGGGGCCGCGCTTCTCGATCCTGCTGATGGTGACGCCCCATGCCGCCGTAGAGAGCACGGCCTGGATGTGGATGACCATGAACTATGGTCACGAACTCCCGGCAGAGGAGCTTATCGCCTGGCAGGATCGCATTTTCTCCCAAGACCGTCCTATCCTGGAGTCGCAGCGCCCGGAGTTGCTGCCGCTGGACTTGCAGGCCGAGCTGCACCTGCGCTCGGACCGGCTGGCGATTGCCTACCGGACATGGTTAAACCAACTGGGTCTATCTTTCGGGACAGCCTAACACACCAAGGAGAGCAAAATGGACTCGAGCCGTATCAGCGTAGGACGTAGCCACGTAGGACGTATCAGCGTAGCAGGTTGGCTCTTGCTGGTTGTTCTTTGGGTCGCCGCCTGTACACAGGCGACTGCGCCGGCGACGACAACGGACGCCGCACAACCCGCGGGTGAGCAAGCGGCGACGCCGGCGACCGAGGGTGAGGAAGCGACGCCCGCGGCGGAAGCCGCCCCAGGGGAGGCCGAAGGCGAACTGCCAAGCATTGCGCTTGTGCTCATTGGCCCGCGGGAGGACAACTCCTGGGCCGAGGCGGCCTACAATGCCCTCCAGGCGCAGGCCGAAAAGGGGCTGGAGACGGCGTTCTCCGAATCCGTCAGCGACGCCGATGTGGCGCGGGTGATGCGCGACTATGCGGAGCAGGGCTTCGATATCATCATCGCCCACAGCTTCAGCTACCAGGACGCCGTCTTCGAGGTGGCGGCTGAATACCCGGATGTCAACTTTGCCTGGGCAGGCGCTATTGGGCGCACTGCCGAGAATGTGGCCGACTACGACCAGCCCTTCTATCAGGCCGCCTACCTCGCCGGCATCCTCGCCGGGCATGTCTCCGCGAGCGGGAGCTTGGGCGCCGTCTACGGCTTCGACATTCCCGCCTGCCATGCCATGGGCGAGGCGCTGCTGGCAGGCGCGCAGACCGTGAACCCAGAGGCGACGCTGACCGTTTCGGCGGTTGGCGATTGGGGCGATGTCGCCGCCTCCAAGGAAGCCGCACTGGCCCAGGTGGATACAGCCGGCGTTGACTATTTTGTGACCTGCGGCGAGGCCGCGGCGCTGGGCGCCATCGAGGCAGCACAGGAGGCAGGCGTCTATACGACCGGCTATGTCGGCGATATGTCGGAGCTGGGGCCGGAGGTGGTCTTGGCGAGCGTCGTCTGGAACATGAACCCCATCTTCGATGCGATTGTGGCCGAAACCCAGGCCGGCGCCTTCGATGGCCCCTATTACCAGTTCGGGGTGGCCGACGGCGCGTTGGACATCGCCATCAATCCGGCGCTGGCCGGCCAAATCCCGGCGGAGGCGCTGGCCGATGTGGACGAGGCGCGCGCCGCCATTCAGGCGGGAGAGCTAGAGGTTCCCTTCATTCCCGAATAACGCACCGGATCACGCGCCGAACAAGATGCAGACGCACCCTGGAGAGCCGCCGGCGGCTAGGATGTCCGGCAATCCCCCGGTCGTGGAGATGAGAGGCATTGTCAAGCGTTTCCCCGGCGGCGTGACGGCCAATGCCGGCATTGATCTTCACCTCTATCGAGGGGAAATCCTCGGGCTATTGGGGGAGAACGGCGCGGGCAAAACCACGCTGATGAACATCCTCTATGGCCTCTACCACCCCGATGCCGGCGATATCTATCTGCATGGCCGGCATGTGCGCTTCCGCTCCACCCATGAAGCCATTGCTCACGGTCTGGGCATGGTTCACCAGCACTTCATGCTCGTTCCGACCTTTACCGTGGCGGAAAATATCGCCCTCGGCCAGCCCTCCGGTCGAGGGCCTGTGCTGGAGAAGCGCCAAACTCTCAACCGGCGTATTCTGGAACTGTCGAAACGCTATGGGCTAGAGACCGATCCGGATGCCTATATCTGGCAACTCTCTGTGGGCCAGCAGCAGCGCGTCGAAATTCTCAAGGCGCTCTACCAGGGCGCGGAGGTTCTCATCCTCGATGAGCCGACCGCCGTGTTGACCCCACAAGAAGTAGACGAACTGCTGGCGATCCTGCGCCGCCTCGCCACCGATGGGCGCTCCGTGATCTTCATCAGCCATAAGCTGCGCGAAGTCCTGGCCGTCTGTGACCGCATCATGGTGTTGCGCGACGGCCACTTGACAGGCGATGTGCCCGCCGCGGAGACCTCCCTCGCTGATTTAAGCCGGATGATGGTCGGGCGCGAGGTGGCCGCCATCACCAAACGGCCCGCGACCCCTGGCGAAGAACGGCTGCGGCTGCAAGACCTTCACGTGTGGGACGACCGGGGGCTGCCGGCCCTGCGCGGCCTCGGCCTGGTGGTGCGCGCCGGGGAGATTGTGGGCATTGCAGGGGTGGAGGGTAACGGCCAGCGCGAGCTGGAAGAGGCGCTCTGTGGCGTGCGGGCAGTACAGAGCGGCCAGGTTCTGCTCTGTGGGCGAGAAGTTACCAACGCCCCGCCCAGCAAAATCCTCAAGGCAGGGCTAGGTCACATCCCCTCCGACCGTTACCGCATGGGACTCATCAGCGACTTCAGCGTGGCCGAGAACCTAGTCTTGACGGCAGTAGACCAACCCCCCTTCTCACAGCATCACATCTTGCAGCAGAACGCCATTCGCGCCCATGCGGCGAACCTGGTCGAGCGCTTTGATATTCGCACACCGGCGCTGGACACGCCGGCCGCGACCTTGTCAGGCGGCAACGCGCAGAAGATCGTCCTCGCGCGCGAATTGGCTCGCCGGCCAGAGGTGTTGCTGGTGGCCCAACCAACCCGCGGTCTGGACATCGGCGCCATCGAGTATGTCTACCGCGAGCTAGTGCGCCAGCGTGATGCCGGTATGGCGATCCTGCTCATCTCAACTGAGCTGGACGAGCTGTTGCAGGTGAGCGACCGCGTTGCCGTTCTCTATGAAGGGAGGATCATCGGCGAGTTCCAGGCCGAGGCAGCCGGCGTAGAGGCGCTCGGCCTGATGATGGCCGGCATTGCGCCTGGGATGCACAGCACAGGAGCAGGCAACGCCCATGCGTGAGAGCGTTTCGGGGCGCATAGATGCTCCTGCCGCCAAGCGACCGGTGGTACGCTCCCCGCTGCGGTGGCGGCAAGCGACCGGCGCAGTGGTCGCGCCGTTGGCGGGCGCTGCGTTTGGCTTTCTCTGTGGCGCGTTGCTCATGCTGTTGTCCGGCGCCGACCCGCTGGCGGCCTACCGCGTCCTGGTGCAAGGCGCGTTTGGCGGGACGCGCCAGCTCAGTGAAACGATCCTAAAGACGACGCCGCTCCTGCTCATGGGGCTGGGACTGACGGTCGCCTTTCGCTGCCGGGTTTGGAACATCGGCGGCGAAGGGCAGTACTTTCTGGGTGCAACCGCAGGGGCCATCGCCGGCCTGGCGCTACAGGCCCATCTGCCCGCGGCCGCCTTGATCCCGCTCATGCTGCTGGCCGGCATGGTCGCCGGGGCGCTTTGGGCGGGTCTGGCCGGCTGGCTCAGGCTGCGCTTCGGGATCAACGAGATTATCTCCAGCCTAATGCTCAATTACATCGGCCAATATCTGGTGCTCTATCTCGCCCGTTCGCCGCTGAAGGACCCGGAAAGCTATCTGCCCCAGAGCGCCCAATTGATGGGCGCGGCGCGGATGCCCACCTTGGGGGATACGCGCCTCCACATCGGCATCCTCATCGCGCTGCTGATGGTTCCCTTTGTCTACTTCCTCCTTTGGCAGACATCGCTGGGCTTCCGCATCCGCGCCATCGGCGCGAATGAGACAGCGGCGCGTTATGCCGGGATGCGGGTGGCGCGCCATATCCTGTTGGTCATGCTGTTTAGCGGGGCGCTGGCCGGCATGACGGGCATCATCGAGGTCAGCGCCCTGCACACCCGTCTGAAGAGCGGCATCGGCGCAGGCTATGGCTTCACGGCGATCCTGGTTGCGCTGCTGGGGCGGCTCCACCCGGTGGGGGTGCTGTTTGCGGCGCTCTTCTTTGCTGCGCTGACCATCGGCGTCCAGAGTATGCACAGCGTCTATGGGCTGCCGATCGCGCTGGCCCAGGTTATTCAGGGCTTGGTTGTGCTGTTTGTCCTCGCCGCGGATGCGCTGGTCCGGCGGCTATGGAGGTAGGCTGAGGTAGGCTATGGACGAGTTGAGCCGCTTGGTCTCGCTGGCGTTTCTCATGGCGCTGCTCACGTCGGGCATCCGCCTCGCCATCCCGATCTTCTTGGCTGCGCTCGGCGAGATCATCACTGAGCGCAGCGGGGTGATCAACCTGGGTCTGGAAGGGCTGATGCTGGTAGGCGCGTTGGCCGGATTCATGGTCGCCTATTACGCCGAACAATCCTTTGGCGCTGGCTGGCCCCTGGCCCCCTGGCTTGGCCTGGCCGCCGGCGTCCTCGCCGGTATGGCGCTGGGGCTGATCCTGGCGATTCTCGCCGTCTCGCTACACACAGACCAGGTGGTGACCAGCATCATGCTGGTGATCTTGGGCCAGGGCATCACCACCTATATCTACCAGCAGCAGTTCAGCTCGCTGACCGCACGGGTCACCGCCCTGGACATTTTCGAGATCCCTGGGCTGGCCGGGCTGCCGGTCGTTGGGGACCTGCTCTTTCGCCACGACCTGGTCACCTACGCCAGTCTCTTCCTTTTGGCCGCCGCCTGGTTTTTGCTATACCGGACGACGTGGGGGCTTCAGTTGCGCGCCGCGGGCGAGCATCCGGCTGCCGCCGAGACTTCGGGGGTGAATGTGGTTCGGGTG
>DATLZJ010000148.1:0-7555 GCA_035574055.1 Caldilineaceae bacterium | reverse complement strand
CTTGCGCTATCGAGTCATCAGCTACAGCAAGGATGTCAGCAACGCCGTGGCGCTGGGCCTCGCCATAGACAACACCCCCTGGATCGAGCTTGACCTGGATGAGCCGGCCATGCAGTTGCTGGAGGAGGCAGGGCTGCCGCTGCGCGAGGCATGGCCGGGCGACACGCTGACGTTCACCTTCACCCGCACCGGTTTTGCTGCCGGCGCCAAGGGAGTTATGGCGATCTTTCTCCACAACCCTATAGGCCGGCGGGTGCAGCTCATTCCGGTGAGCTTCCACTGGCCTTACCGGAGCTACCTGCCAAGCGTTGTCCAGTAGCGTTGGGTCCAAGCGTGCAAAGCCCCGGCTTAAATCGAGCAGCTCAACGAGGATATGCGTAACGGTACAACGACGATGCAGGCGAGCCGGTGGCAGGGGGAGGCCGCCGTTCATTGGCTGAACCGGCGGGACGGAAGAAAAAGATAGGGGCCTCTCAACGCGCGCGAATCAAATATTCAGACTCCGGCAGGCGCAGGCCAAGGCTAATGGGCGATCAGATAGCGCCCGCAGCTTGGGCAGAGGACCAGCTCACCGTTGCCGCTGCGCAGGCCGTTGACAATGCCGGTCGGAAGCTGCACATGACAGGCCCCGCAGACGCCGTTCTGCACCGGCGCAATGGCGACCCCCGCTTTACGCTTCCGCATCTGCTCGTACCGCTCCAGCAGGGCAGGGGCCATGGCGCTCGCCAGCGCCTCGCGCTTGCGCTTGAGCAACACATAATTCTGTTTGAGCTTGGTCTCCTCCTGGCGTAGCTCACTCTGGCCGCTGGACCACGCCTCTTCCAGCGAGGCCAGGATGCTTTGCTGCTCGTTCAAGCGGCCTGCCAGCTCATCGGCCTGCATCAACGCCTCCACCGCATGGTCATCCACAATCGTGCGGTGGCGGCGCAGCGCCTCAAGGTTGGCCTGGAGCGCATCCAGCTCCTTGGGGTTGCGGACTTGGCCGCTCATCAGCCGTTCTTCCGTCTCCTTGATCTTGGCTGCCAGCGTCTTGGATTCCAACTCGGCATCCTTCTGCTTGCCGCGCCACTGGTGCATGTCGGCTTCGGTCTGGGCGACCTGCTGCCGGGCGCTGCGAACCTCCTCGCTCTCGCCAAGCTGCCGTTGGACCTGCTGGAGCCGGCGGGCAACCTTCACCCAGGTCAGATCCACTCGTTGCAGCTCGTACATCCTGGTGGCATCGTCCACGACTACCTCCGGCATGGATAATGGGAAATCAACTGCTGAGTCGCAACGATTATACCATTTGCCGGCCTTCGACATCAAATAGCTTGTCATAATTCACGGCGCAAACGGCAGCGCACGGCCCTTGACATGGCCCGTCTTGTGGTACCATGCGTGTTGCCTGCATTGCCAAGTTGGATATCCCCAAGCTGGATATCGCCGAGTACAAGCCGGGCAGGGGCAAGACCTGCCCCTACAGGACGCTGGCCTTCAGAGAGGGGCGCTATCTTATGGATGATACTGCAACGGGTGAGGCTGCAATGGGTGAGGCTGCAATGGGTGATGACTCAATTAAGCAGCAGGTCAAGCAGCAGTTTGGCGCCCATGCCGGGGCCTATGCGACCAGCCGCGTACATGCCCAAGGCGCCAGCCTGGGCCGATTGGTGGAGCTGGTCAATCCCCAACCGGCGTGGCGCGTGCTGGATGTGGCGACCGCAGCCGGACATACGGCCTTTGCCTTTGCGCCGCACGTCGCCCAGGTGGTCGCCACCGATATCACGCCGGAGATGCTGCCGGTGGCGGCCAAACTAGCCGCCGAGAAGAGCATTGCCAATGTCACGCTGGAGATCGCCGACGCCGAGGCGTTGCCCTTCGGCGATGGCGAGTTTGACTTGGTTACCTGTCGCATCGCGCCCCATCACTTTCCCCACCCGGCGCGTTTTGTGGCCGAGGCCGCTCGCGTCCTGCGCCCCGGCGGGCTGCTGGCTGTGGTGGACAATGTGACGCCGGGGGGGAGTGACCCGGAGGCCGCCGCCGCAGGCGACTACGTCAACGCGGTTGAGAAGCTGCGCGACCCCAGCCATCACCGGGCGTTGAGCCTAGCCGAATGGCGGGAGACCTTCACGGCCGCGGGGTTCACGCTGCTACATGTCGAGGTTGCGCCTAAGGCAATAGAGTTTATCCCCTGGGCGGAACGCATGGGCGCAACGCCGGAGACGGTGGCCGAGCTACGCCGTCGCCTCGTGGAAGCGCCGCCCGCGGCCGCCGCCTATTTCGCCGTTGCGCCGATGGGGAGCGATCTGCAATTCTACCTGGAGGAGGCGATCCTGGTCGGGCGCAAGGCGTGACGGCTCAGGACGTATCACGACGTAGGAAGGATTCATGAGCACAGCCGATTGTACATCAGGAGACCCACGCCGTGCTGCCGATTGAGGTTCCGCCCCACTTTCGCATCATCGCCCATCGAGGCGCGTCGGCCTATGCGCCGGAGAATACCGCGCCCGCCTTTACCCTGGCCCAGCGCATGGGCGTCACCGAGGTCGAACTGGACACCCAACTCACGGTTGACGGAGAGATCGTGCTTTGTCACGACGGCACGCTGGCCCGCTACGGCCACAGTACACAGGTTGTGGAGAGATTGCGCTGGGAGGAGCTGGCCGCGCTGGATATGGGCGCCTGGTTTTCGCCCTTTCTCTATGGCGGAACGCGCATGATGACCCTACGCGATCTGCTGGCCGGCTATGGAGATTCCTTTGTCTATCATGTGGAGTTGAAGGGTAAGGCGTCCGGCCTGCCCGCCGCAGTCCACGCCGCCATCCGCGCGCACAGGTTGTGGGACCGCTGCATCATCACCTCCTTTCGGTTTGAGGCGTTGGCGGCCATGCGCCAGATCAATGCGACGGCTCGTCTGGGCTGGCTGGTTCGCGAGATTGATGCAGAAACGATCGCAAAGGCGCGCGATCTAGCCCTGTTCCAGCTTTGTCCCTTTGCCGGCACGGTCACACCCGCCCAGGTGGCGGCGGCGCGCCAGGTGACGCCGGAGGTGCGCGCCTGGGGTCTTAACGGCGAGACGGTTGCCGGCCAAGCCGCCGAGGTCATTACGCTGATCCGGCGGGTGCTGGAGGCAGGCTGCGACGGCATGACGATCAATTGGCCGGACTGGGTGCGCCACGCAGCGGGAGAGGGGGCCTCTAGTGGAAGCATGGGACCGGGCCTGGCAGACAACTGAGGGCCGAGCCGGATGGCTGACCCCAGAGCGGTTCGTGGTGGAGCTGGTGGAGACTTGGCGCGCAGCAGGTGTCCGCCGGGTGCTTGACCTGGGCTGCGGTGTAGGGCGCCATGCCTTGCTACTGGCGCGATCCGGCTTTACGGTGGACGCGATGGACGCCAGCGAGAGCGGTCTGGCCTATACCCGGGCCGCGGCAGCGCAGGCGGGGGTGTCGCTCACGCTTACCGTTGGCGATATGGCAGCCCTGCCCTACGCCGGCGGCCAATTCGATGCCGTGCTGACATGGAATGTCATCTACCACGGTCTCTTTGCGCAGATCAGGCAGGCGATGGCGGAGATCGAGCGCTGCTTGCAACCTCAGGGCCACCTGGTTTGCTCGTTCATCTCCACCCGTCACCCAATGGCCGGACGGGGGGTCGCGGTAGAGCCGCGCACCTATGTAATTCCCGGCGGCGGTGAGCGCGAGCATCCCCACCATTATTTCAATCGGGCAGACATTGACCGTTTGCTCAAGAATTTCACCCTGGTGCGCTGCGAAGATGTGACGCAGAAAAGCGCAGATGACTATCATTGGCAGGTCTACGCTCGCCGTACCGCGTGAGAGAAAGGGTCTCCAGGTTCTCTTCGCGGTAGGCATTCTCCTCGCGGTAGGCATTGGGAATATCCATGGCGGCTCCCCCTAACGTACAAAGCGCTGGGCGCGCAGCCAGCCGGCTCCACGCGCCACATCGGCAGGGTCGCGCATCTCCAGCAGTAGCCGAGGACGGTGGGGAAGCGCGGCCAGCGCCTCGAAGAGCGCATACCAGTTGAGCGCGCCCCGGCCCGGCGCCCAGTGGCGGTCCCACAGCCCATCCGTATCTTGGAGGTGCAGATGAGCCAGCAGCGGGCCGGCGTCGCGCACCCACTGGTCAGGCGACGCCCCGCCGATCTGGTGCGTCACCAGCGCGTGGCCCGTGTCCAGGCTCATGCGCACAACGTCGGTGCCGAAAGAACTGACCAGGGTCTTGAGGGGAAACGTGTTGGTGTCGCGAATGTTTTCGAGCACAAGGGTAACGCCGGCCTGCTGCGCCATCTCCACCACCGGGGCCAGGGTCTGTTGCACCAATTCAATCTCCAATGGCAGTCCCATCGCCGGCGTATGACAGAGCATGGGGTGGCCGAAGAACTCAAAGGGGCTGTGGACGACCATATGGCTGCCGCCCAGGGCATGGGCAATCTCGACGCCCCGGCGCAGCCGCTCGACGACCACCTGGCGCAGCTTCGGGTCAGCGCCGATAATGTCAATGCCGAAAAAGGGGCCGTGTACGCCCAGCCGGCCCTGGTAGCCGTCGAGCAGGGCGCGCGCTTCGCGCACCAGCGCCTGCCAGTCCCCGTCCAGCACCTGCGGGTCATAGGGGTCCTGAATCTCCAGGTCGCGCTGGTCGCCCACCAGCCATTCGGCGTAGGCAGGGAGATCGGCAACCCTCAAGGCTGCGCCGACCACCGGCAGGGATGCCGGCGACGCGGCGGCATCTCCCGTTGTTGCCGTCGTGGTTGTCGTGACGGTGGATGCGTCGGTCATGAGGCTTCTTCCTCCTTAGATTGTCCTAGGCTAGGTGTGCCAGAAGCGAACGTGCGCTAGGATAGCGCACCTCCGGTGCGTGCAGCAGGACGCCGCGCCTGCAACACCGATCAGGCGCCGGCTATGGCCGCTAGATGGGCTATTGTACAGCACCTCCGCCGTTTACCACAGCGAGCAAGGCCCATGCCCGCGGCTCCGCCGCAACCATCTCCGGCCGGATTCGGATTTGACGGGCTCTGAAACAGATGATATAAATCGCTATCATATCGTATCAGGCCGGCGCGGGTAGCCGGTAGAGGAAGTGGGGCGCATGGAGGCAACCAGCGTACTGGCGCCGGTCCCCGCCGAAAGCGGACCGGATGATGAGCATGTCCTTGATCTGGCTGCCAAGCTGCTGGCTGAAGAGGGGGCCGGATTGACCATGGACCGGCTGGCGACCGCTGCCGGTCTCTCCCGCGCCACGCTCTACCGCCGCTTCGGCAGCCGATCCGCCCTGATCCGCCGCCTGATTCAGGAACGCGGGGTGAGCGCCGGCGACCTGCTGACCCCCGACGTGCGGACGCGTGTCCTCCAGGCGGCGCGTGCGGTCTTTGTCCGGTACGGCTTTGCCGCCGCGACCGTGGAGCAAATCGCCCAGGAGGCCGGCGTCGGTCCGGTCACCATTTACCGCCACTTTGGCAGCAAAGAGGGCCTGGTGGCGGCCTTTGTCCAGGCCAGCAGCCCCCGCCGCCTGCTGCGCGAGCTGGCCGAGCGCCCGTCCGGTACGCTGGAGGAGAATCTGATCGCCTTTGCGACCACGGCCCTCCGCTTTATTCACGACAACCGGGACCTGCTGCAGCTTGCCATGCAGGATTCGGCCAGCGGCGGCGCGCTGCGCGACCAATTCACCGGCGCACAGGGGCGCACCGCCGCGGCCTTGGCGCGCTATCTGGCACAGCAGATGGAGGCCGGTCGCCTTCGCCGCGCTGATCCCGTGGACCTGGCCTTCGCCTTTGTCGGCATGCTCTTCGGCCATGCCTTTATCGGTCCCCATTTCTATGACCGGCCGCTGGGCGATATTCCAGCCGTTGCTCGCCTTGCGACCTGCCTCTTCTTGAGCGGGTGCGCCTTGCCGCAGGAGCCAGCCCCATGACTACCTATACCCTCCCCTTTGCCGAGATTGATGCGAGCCGCCTGCCCCAAGTGGGCGGGAAGGGCGCCAACCTCGGTGAGATGACTCGCGCCGGCTTTCCGGTGCCGCCCGGTTTCTGTGTCACCACGGAAGCCTTCCGCGCCTTTATGGAGGCTGCACAAGCTGATTCTAGCCAGGCCGAGTCCATCTATGCCCGGCTGGATGCGCTGGCGGCGGATGACCTGGAGGGGGTGCGGGCCGCAGGCGCGGCCATTCGCGCCCAACTCAAGGATGCGCCTATTCCGGCCCCGGTCGCGGCGGCCATCATCGCCGCCTGGCAGGCTCAGGGGAGCGATTTTGCCTATGCCGTTCGCTCCAGCGCCACCGCCGAAGATTTGCCGGAGGCGTCCTTTGCCGGCCAGCAGGATACCTTTTTGAATGTCCGTGGGCAGGATGAGTTGCTGGCGCGGGTGCGCGACTGCTGGGTTTCGCTCTTCACCGACCGGGCGATCCTTTACCGGGCGCAGAACGGCTTTGCCCACCGGGAGGTGCAGTTGGCGGTCGTCGTCCAGCAGATGGTTGAGCCGGAGGTCTCTGGGATTCTCTTTACCGCCGACCCGGTCAGCGGCCATCGCGGGTGCATCACCATCAACGCCGGCTACGGGTTGGGCGAGGCATTGGTGGGCGGGCTGGTGACGCCCGATCTCTACCTGGTGGACAAGCGCAGCGGCCAGATCATAGACGTGCAGGTGGGCGATAAGCAGCTAGCCATTCGCCCCGCGCCCGGCGGCGGCGTCGTGCGCGAGGCAATTCAGGGCGCAGCGCGAACTCAGCGTGTGCTGGACGATGCCCAGGTGCAGGCCCTGGCGGCGTTGGGCACGCGGGTGGAAAGCCACTACGGCGCGCCCCAGGATATCGAATGGGCGCTGGCCGGCGGCCGGCTATTCCTGCTCCAGACGCGGCCCATCACCTCCCTCTTTCCCTTGCCGGAGCCGCGTCCCACCGATAGCGCGCTTCACGTCTATTTCAGCGTGAGCCATGCCCAGGTCATGACCGACCCCATGCCGCCGTTCGCCTGTTCGGTCTGGCGGCTGGTTTTCCCCTTCGGCAAGCCGGGGCCTATCGAGAACAATAATCCCTATGTCGCGACGGCGGCGGGCCGGCTCTATCTCGACATTACGCCGCTGCTGCTCATGCCTAAACTGGGCAAGCTCCTCCCGCGTTTCATACGGGCCATTGTAGATGCGCTCAGTGGCGCCGCCTTGCAGGAGGTGGTCGCGCGGCCGGAGTTTTGGCAGGATGCCGAAGCGCGGCGGGCGCGCGTCCGCAACGTTGCCCGTTGGCTTGCGCCGCTCTATGGCAAGGCGCTGGCTCGCCTCCTCTTGTTGCCTCCGGAAGGCGCCGCTCGCCACCTCAACGCCTACAGTGATGCGTATATTGCCAGGGCCAGCCGGCGCCTGGCTGCCGCCGATCCGGGCGCGCCCCGGCTGCGGGTGGCGCGGCGCCTGCTGGCGACGGCTCTGGCGACCGTCATCAAGAAGATGGCCCCTTATTTAGCGGCCGGCATCCAGGCCAGGATGCTGCTGGGTCTGATGGCTCGCCGCTTGGGGATGGCAGAGGCTGCCGAGGCCGTGGGCCGGGGCTTGAGCGGCAATGTCACCACCGAAATGGA
>DATLZJ010000147.1:0-2827 GCA_035574055.1 Caldilineaceae bacterium | reverse complement strand
GGCGCGGCCTGCCCGGATGTGAGCCATGATCAGCTCGCCCCAGTCCCCTAGCTCTCCTTCGGGCGACTCGGCCACTGCGCGCATCTCGGCGAAGGCCTCATCTGAGCGGCCAGCCAGAAGCAGGATTTCAGCGCGCAGATCGGTAAGCATCGCCTGCTCATCCTCATCGGCGACGCTCCCCACTTGCGCCAAGACCTGCAGGGCGTCGTCATAGCGGTCGCGTATGAGGTAATAGCCCTGCAAGTCGAGCGCTGCAGCCATCAGCAGGTTATGGAGTTGGTTGTTGCCGGCGCGGCGGCGGTCGGCGGGCAGGGCCAGCAGACCGTCTATAACCTTGCGATAGAGCAGGATCGCCTGATCGTTGAAATTCCGAGCTAGCTCTTGGGCCTGGAAAAAGAGGTCCTGCCAACTCCCTTTGATGGGGCGGCGCACCGTTTCGTCCAAAGAGGCGGGCGTGTTGCGGTCCATGCTTTAGCCGTTGTCAATCTCGCGCTTGACCGTCGAGAGCAGCGTGTCGGCTCGCAGCTCCGGCAGGTTGTAACAGACGCCGCCCAGGGAAGCCGCCAGCTTTTGGGCCAGCCCGCGATCAAAGGCTGCGTGCTCCATGTTGACCACAATCGAGCGCATGGCCGATTGCTCAAACAGCTCGGCGATGCGCATGGCCTCTTCTTGGGCGGGCATGCCGGTCATGCTGACGTTCCCCGCGCCGTCGGTGAGGACGATCATGAGTGGGCGCAGCTCGCTGTCGCGGCGGCGGGCGTTCTCGATGACCTGCCACGCCATATAGAGGCCGCTGCTGAGGGGCGTCTTGCCGCCGACGGGTAAATCGCGCAGCGCCTTTTGCGCCAGGTCTACGCTGCTGGTCGGCGGCAGCACCAGGCGCGCCTTATCGCGCTGGAAGACTACCAGACCCACCTGGTCGCGGCGCTGGTAGGCGTCCACCAGCAGGCTGAAGATGGCGCCTTTGGTCGCTTCCATGCGCTCGCTGGCGGCCATGGACCAGCTTGCATCCACGACAAAGAGGATGAGATTGCCGGTGCGGCGGACGCGCACCTTGCGTTGCAGGTCTCCCTTGCGCAGATGGAGGGCCAGGTTGTCATTCGCCTCGGCGTGGCGTTGGGCCTGGTAGGGTGCGGCGGCGCGCAGCGTGGCGTCGAAGGCGATATCCTCCGGGCGGTCGCCGGCCGGTCGCGCCTTGATGTAGCGGCCGCGCTTGCGCTCGGTGCGCGTGTAGGAACGCTTACCGGCGCGCTCGCGCGTCATCTTATCCAGAGGCGTGTCGAGCTTTTTGGCCTCAAAGGTGTCGCCGATTTGAACCGGTTTGCGGGCGCCTTTGTTATCTCCGGGCGATGAACTGTGCTGCGGCGAGGCATCTGGTTGTGAGACGCCGCCTTCGCCGCCGTCGGCGGAATCGCCGACATCAGATTCATCGCCCTCTAGGCTTTTTTTTCGTCTGAAGCGGCCGCGCCCTGGGCCTCGAGGGTCTCTTTTTCCTCATTCACCGCCTGCTCGGCCTCGGCCCGCGCCTGGCGCATATTGGCCTGGAGCTGGTCCGGGTTGAGGACCGAGTCCTGGAAGGGCTGCTTCTTCATGCGATGGGGCAGGGCCAGCTCTGCGGCCAGCAGAATGTCCCGGTCGTTGATCTGGAGCCGGCCCTCATAGGCGGCCTGGGCGCGCGCCGTGCGCAGGATCACAATATCGGCGCGGTGGCCGTCCACCTTGAAGCTGGAGGTCAGCGCGGCGATGGTGTACATATCCTTTTCGGTGTACTTGACCAGATCATAGCGTTCGCGCGCGGCCATGATGCGCTCGGCCAGGTCCTCCTCGGCTTCCTCATAGGCCGCCAAAAAGCCATCGGGGTCTTGCTCAAAGAAGATGCGCCGGCGCAGAATCTCGACCCGATCGCTGGCATTGGTCAGCCCGACCACATCCACCGCATGGGCAAAGCGGTCCAGAAGCTGGGGCCGGAGGTCCCCTTCCTCCGGGTTCATCGAGCCGACGAGGACAAAGCGAGCCGGATGTTGGAAGCTAATGCCCTCGCGCTCGACCACGTTGACCCCCATCGCTGCGCTGTCGAGCAGCAGGTCCACCACATGGTCGTCCAGCAGGTTCACCTCGTCTACATAGAGAACGCCACGGTTGGCTGCGGCGAGGATGCCCGGCTCGAAGTGGCGTTCGCCCCGTTGGATGGCCTTTTCAATGTCCAGCGTGCCGACCACCCGATCCTCGGTGGCGCTCACGGGCAAGTCTACAAAGGGGGTGGGGCGCAATTCCGCCGGCAACTGGCCCGTGAGCGCCATCCGCTCACGGCATTCATCGCAGTAGAGGTCCGGCCGGTTGGGATCACAGCTGAAGCGACAGCCCTGGACCACCTCCAGCGCGGGCAGCAGCGCCGCCAGCGCACGCGCGGCCGTGGACTTGGCTGTGCCTCGCTCGCCCCGGATGAGCACGCCGCCAATCTGGGGGTTGATGGCATTCAGGATTAGCGCCCGTTTCATGCGCTCCTGGCCCACGATGGCGGTAAACGGATAAGTAACTCGCATGGAATTTGGTCCTTCAGTCTGGATAAGGTTCGACCATAGATGCCGGCCGCCGATGCCGGCTACTGACGCCGATCAGGATGACATAGATGGGTGAGCTTCAGCTATAGTCGGAGCCTGCATTGTTAGAGCGGGCGAAGCACGCCTCGCCCGCTCCTCTCCCGTCTCATCATTATACCTGAGACTAAGGCGGTGGATCAAAACAGAGGGGACAAATGATGGGTTAGCTCCAACACCGTTTAGCGCGCCGTCGAGCGCATCCCTGTCTACCTTTGGGCATCGGCGGG
>DATLZJ010000146.1:0-6779 GCA_035574055.1 Caldilineaceae bacterium | reverse complement strand
AAATGAAGGCACCGCGGTCTGCACTGCCGCCCAAGTCGCGGCCATGCTGCCGCTGGTCCAAGTCGAAGAGTATTCCTATGGCTGACACGCTGCTAGAGCTGCGCAAGATTACCAAGACCTTTCCTGGTGTAACGGCGCTGGACGGGGTGGATTTCTCGGTGCGCGCCGGGGAGGTCCATGCCCTGCTGGGCGAGAATGGCGCGGGCAAGTCTACCCTGATCAAGATCATCGCCGGGGCCTACCAGCCCGACAGCGGCGAGCTGCTCTTTCAGGGGGAACCGGTGCGCCTCTCCAGCCCGCGCGAGGCTGCGGCGCGCGGCGTGGCCGTCATCTACCAGGAGACCAGTCTTTACCCTGAGCTGTCGGTGGCCGAGAATATTTTCATGGGCCGCCACCCGCGCGGCCCGCTGGGCGCGGTGGACTGGAAGCGCATGGAGGCCGAGGCCGAGGCGCTCTTCCGCACGCTGGATGTCGAGATCAATGTGCGTCACAAGGTCAGCCGCCTCACCGTGGGCAATCGCCAGCGGGTCGAGATCGCCAAGGCGCTCAGCCAGCAGGCCCGCATCCTGATCATGGATGAGCCGACCGCCGCGCTCACCGCCCATGATGTGGAAATCCTCTTTGGCATCGTGCGCCGGCTGCGCGATCAGGGAGTCGGTATCATCTACATCAGCCACCGGCTGGAGGAGGTCTTCGAGCTGGCGGACCGGGTGACGGTCTTGCGCGACGGCAAGTTCGTCGGTACGCTTGATGTGGCCGACGCCACCCACCCCAGGCTGATCAGCATGATGGTCGGGCGCACCCTGGACACGCTCTTTCCCAAGGAGACAACGCCCATCGGCGAGCCGGTCTTGGAGGTGCGCAACCTGGGGCGCGGCCAGGTGCTGAACGATATCAGCTTTGCCGTGCGCAGCGGCGAGATCGTGGGCCTGAGCGGGCTGGTCGGCTCCGGACGCAGCGACCTGGCCCAGGTGCTCTTTGGCATCCATCCCGCCGACCGGGGCGAGATCCGCATTGATGGCCGCCCGGTGCGCATCCGCTCGCCCCAGGAGGCCATGCGCCACGGTATCGCCTATGTCACGGAGGACCGCCAGCGCCAGGGGCTGGTGTTGCCCATGAACGTCAAAGAGAATACCACTCTGGCGGTTTTGAACGCGCTGACCCGGCTGGGTTTTATCCGCCGCAGGGAAGAGGAGGCGCGCACCCAAGAAGTAGTCGAGCGGCTGCGGGTACGCACCCCTAGCCTCGCGCAGCAAGTCGGCAATTTGTCGGGCGGCAACCAGCAGAAGGTGGTGCTCTCCAAGTGGCTGTTGAGCCGGCCCCGGCTTCTGATCCTAGATGAGCCGACGCGCGGCATAGACGTGGGGGCCAAGGCCGAGATCCACCGGCTGATGAGCGAGCTGGCCGGCCAGGGCATCGGTATCCTGATGATTTCCAGCGAGCTGCCGGAAATCCTGGGCATGAGCGACCGGGTGCTGGTCATGCGCCGCGGGCGGCTGGTGGCCGAGTTCAGCCGGGAGGAGGCGACCCAGGTGGCGATCATCAGCCAGGCGATGGGCGCGCGTGAGGCCGCCCCTGAGACCGCCTCTGAGGCTGTCGCCGAGACTGCCTAGATGAGACCCGTTGAACCAGGCTGGTGAAACGAGACAGGTTAAGTTAAAGAGGAATCCATGATGGCCGTTCGCCAAGCAGAGCTACGTCCCGCCGGCCAGGCGCAATGGCTGGAGCGACTCAACCAGGAGCTGTTGCTGAGCGCGTTCCTGCTGCTCCTGGTCATCGTCCTGACCGCGCTGCGGCCCGATTTTCTCAGCGGCCAGAGCGTCTCGTCCATCCTGATGGATAGCAGCCATCTGATTGTGGCTGCGGTGGGCATGACGCTGGTGATCGTCGCCGGCGGCATTGACATCTCGGTCGGCTCCATGCTCGCCATGTGCGCCGTCATCGGCGGGTTGTTGGCCCAAAGCGGCGTCGCGCCGGAGCTGGCGATGCTGGCAATCGTCTTGAGCGGCACACTCTTCGGTCTGATCAACGGCTCGCTGGTCGTGTGGGGCGGCATCCCCTCCATCATCGTCTCGCTAGGCATGTTGAGCATTTTGCGCGGCGCGGTGGTGCTGCTCACGGGCGGCTCCTGGATTCAAAATCTGCCCCAAGGCTTCTATATCGGCCAGCGCAGTGTCTTGGGCCTCCCCGTGCCGATCCTGGTCGCGGTGGTGGTGCTGGCGGCGGCGGCGCTGTGGATGCGCTATTCGCCCTTGGGCCGCCAGGTCTATGCTGTGGGCGCCAACCGGGAGGCGGCGCGGCTCACCGGCATCAATGTCAAGCGGATCCAGCTATTGACCTTCACGGTCAACGGCACGTTGGTCGGGCTGGCGGCGCTGATCTTCGCCACCCGCTTCAGCGCCATCCAGACCAATGCGGGCGTCGGCTTTGAGCTACAAGTGATCACCGCCGCGGTGGTCGGCGGGGTGAGCATCATGGGCGGCGCGGGGACGGTGTTGGGCGCGGCGCTGGGCGGGTTGTTGCTCAATGTGATCAGCAAAGGGATGATCTTCCTGCGAGTCAGCGCCTACTGGTTTCTGGCTGTGCAGGGCGCGCTGATCTTGCTGGCCGTGGTGGTAGACATCTGGCGCAAGCGACGGCTGGGAGAGCTGTAGACATGGCGAACGTAACCCTCACGCGCGGCGAAGCAGGCGTCTCCTGGCGGCGCTATCTCAACCAGGAGACCATCCTGTTGTTGACTCTGGTGGTGATCCTGGTCGTGCTCTCGCAGTTGAGCGACCGCTTCTTCACCTCGGCCAACCTACTCAACCAGACCCGGCTCTTTGCCGAGGTCGGTCTGATGGCGCTGCCGATGACGCTGGTGATCATCACTGCGGGCATTGACCTTTCGGTGAGCAGCACCTTTGGCTGGGCGGCGGTGATGCTGGGCTGGTCCTGGAGCGTCTGGGGGCTGCCATTGCCGGCGGCGATGGGGGTGAGCCTGCTGACCGGGCTGGTCGCCGGTCTCTTCAACGGCTGGATCGTCGCCCGCATCAAGGTGCCGCCGTTGATCACCACCCTGGCGACCCTGGCCATCTATCGGGGCATGGCCTATGGCATCAGCCAAGGACGCCCCATCAGCGGCTATCCCGACTGGTTTGAGTTTTTCGGCCAGGGCAGCATCGGCCCCTTCCCGACCCAATTTGTGATCCTGGTAGTCTTCACCGTAGCCGTCGGCATCTTTCTGGCCGCTACCCGATGGGGACGCTATATCTATGCCATCGGCAGCAACCCTGAAGCGTCGCGCTTCTCCGGCATCCCCGTCCAGCGTATTTTGACCGCCATCTACGCCTTCAGCGGCCTCATGGCCGGCCTGGCCGCCATTATCTTTGTCAGCCGCGTCACCACCACCCGCGCCGACGCCGGCACCGGGCTGGAACTGGATGTGATCGCGGCAGTAGTGCTGGGCGGGACCAGCATCTACGGCGGCAAGGGCACTATCTTTGGCACTGTGCTAGGGCTGGTGACCATTGCGCTGTTGCGCAATGGCTTGAGCCTGGCCGGGGTCAAGGGTGACGCCACAGTGGTGGTCATCGGCGCCGTGCTGATCCTGGCTGTCTTTGTCAACCGTATCCTGCGCGGCGAGAAGGGCGATGCCCGCTAGGCGCACCCATGAAGCGTAGGGGACTGTGGGTTTGGTGACTCGTTGGCATTCCGCCAACTGCTCACATAGGATTGTGCTTACCGCCTTGGTAGCCAATCAACCTGAGTAGTCAATCAACACAGGGCAGATCAAAAGGAGGATTGTATGCTTCGACGTCTCAGCTTGCTCGTGTCCATCCTGCTGGTGGCGATGCTGGTCATGGCCGCTTGTGGCGGCGGTGACGAAGAGCCGACGCCGGAACCGCCAGCCCCCGCCGAGGCCCCGGCTGAGGCCGAAGAACCGGCAGCCGAGGAACCAGCAGAGGAACCTGCGGCAGAGGAGCCAGCCGCAGAAGAACCGGCAGCCGCTGAAGAGGTGACCGGCACCGAAGAGATGACGCCTACTGAGGAGATAACAGGGACCGAAGAAGCCGGCGCCGGCGAGGAAGTGACCGGCACGGAGGAAGTCACCGGGACTGAGGAAGTAACGGGCACTGAAGAAGTCACCGGTACGGAAGAAGTCACCGGCACCGAAGAGATGACCGGGACTGAGGAAGCCGGCGCTGCCGTCGAGTACAACGGCGGTCTGGCTGTCAACCCGCCCGACAAGGCCGGCCAGCCCATTGTGGTCTTTGACGTGCCCAAGCTGATCGGCATTGATTACTTCAATGCCACCGGCCAGGGGATGCAGGAGGCCGCCGAGGAGCTGGGCAACGTCACTGTCACCCAGGATGGGCCGACCGAGGGCCGCGTTGACCGCCAGATCGAGTTCATTGACAACTTCATCACCCAGAACCCGGATGCCATCGTCTTTGCCGCCAATGACCCGGTCGCCATCTCGCCGGTGTTGGAAAAGGCGCTCCAGGCCGGCATCCATGTCGTCGGCTATGACGCCGACGCCGAGCCGCAGGCCCGCACCTTTTTTGTCAACCAGGCGTCCTTTGAGGCCATCGGCAAGGCGCTGATTGACTCCATGGTCGCCCAGGTGGGCGAGGAGGCCCAGGTCGCGATTGTCACCAGCAGCCTGACCGCGCCCAACCAGAATGCCTGGATCGAGGAGATGACCAAGTACCGCGATGCCAACTACCCTGGCCTGGAGTTCGTGGACACCCGCCCCAGCGAGGAGGACCAGAACCTGGCCTTCCAGGTGACCAATGACCTGCTGCTGGCCTATCCCGACCTGGCCGGCGTCTTTGGCCTCAGCTCGGTTGCCTTCCCTGGCGCCGCCGAGGCGGTCAAGCAGGCCGGTCGCTGTGGCGAGGTGGCGGTCGTCGGGTTGAGCACCCCCAACTCGATGCGCTCCTATGTCCATGAAGGGTGCGTCAAGGATGTGGTGCTGTGGAACCCGGTGGACCTGGGCTACGCCACCATCTATGCGGTGCGCGCGCTGATTGACGGTGAGCTACAGCCGGGCGACACCTCATTGAGCGCCGGGCGGCTGGGCGAGCTACAGGTCAGCGGCAGCGAAATTCTGCTGGGCGACCCCTTCATCTACACCGCCGAGAACATTGATGACTTCAACTTCTAGGGGTCTCACACTTCTTTCGTAGGTGCGGTAAGGATACCGCACATTTTTCGTAGGTGCGGTATCCTTACCGCACGTTCTGCGGTGGGCACACCAGGTGCGGCAGGATGCCGCACCTACGGATGGGTCGAATAGGGCGCTGATTTGGGTAAGGATTAGGCAGGTCTGTACCTGCCCCTATCGTGAAACAGGAACCGGTGTGCGGCGAGAGTATCCGCTGCACACCGGCCAGCCATCCGCCCTTCACCGGTCGCTCGCGCTATTATGCTTGGATGATATCCTTGGATGATTCATGATGGTTGATGGTCAAGACGAGAAACAAGAAGAGAAAATGGAAAGCAATCTTGAAGGGATTTATCGAGCATGACCGACCACCGAGCTGCCTACGAGGTGCTGGCTGCTGATCTGGCCGCCCAGGGCATTGATGTTGAGGCCGTGAAACAGGCCATCAAGAACCATCACATCGAGACGCCTAGCTGGGGCTACGCCAACAGCGGCACCCGTTTCAAAGCCTTTGCCTGGCCCGGCGCAGCCGGCACGACCCGCGAAAAGCTGGACGACGCGGCCATGGTCCATAAGCTGACCGGCATCGCCCCGACCGTCGCCATCCATATCCCCTGGGATAAGCCCGAAGATAACGACTACGATGCCATGCGCCAGTATGCCGAGGCCCAGGGCATCCGTATCGGCGCGGTCAACCCCAATGTCTTTCAGGACGATGAGTACCGGCTTGGCTCGCTGGGCAACCCCGACCGCGCCGTCCAGGAGCAGGCGCTGGACCACCTGCTGGAGTGCTGCGAGATCATGCGCAAGGTGAACAGCGACAGCCTGAGCCTCTGGTTTGCCGACGGCACCAACTACGCCGGCCAGGATGACCTGCGCGCCCGCAAACACCGCTTCGAGGAAGGACTCAAGACCGTTTACGAGCATCTGCCCGAAGGCGGGCGCATGTTGATCGAATACAAGTTCTTCGAGCCGGCCTTCTACAGTACCGACATCCCCGACTGGGGCGTCGCCTACGCCTGGGCCATGAAGCTCGGCCCCCAGGCCCAGGTATTGGTGGATTTGGGCCACCACGCCCAGGGCGTCAATATCGAGCAGATCGTGGCCTTTCTGCTGGACGAGGGCAAGCTGGGCGGCTTCCACTTCAACAACCGCAAATATGCCGACGATGACCTGATCGTGGGCAGCGTCAACCCCTACGAGCTCTTCTTGATCTACCATGAGCTGGTTTCGGCGGAGCAGAGCCAGGATCCATCCCTCAGCCGCACCGCCCACCGGGTCGCCTATATGATTGACCAGTCTCATAATGTCGAAGGCAAGATCGCGCCCATGATCCTCTCGGTGCTCAACTGTCAGGAAGCCTATGCCAAGGCCCAGATTGTGCCTCGCGCCAAGCTGGCCGAGGCCCAGGCCGCAGGCGAAGTCCTGATCGCCCATAAGATGCTGACCGACGCCTTCCGTACTGATGTGCGCCCCTTGCTGGCCCAAGTGCGCGAGGAGATGGGGGTGCCGGTGGACCCGATTGCGGCCTATCATGCCAGCGGCTATGAGGCCAAGATTCGCCAGGAGCGGGGGGTGCGCGCCACCAGCGGGGGGTTCCAGTAGCCGATGGAGGCTGTGACGATGGACC
>DATLZJ010000145.1:0-3027 GCA_035574055.1 Caldilineaceae bacterium | reverse complement strand
TGAGCACTATGAGGTATCCATGCACTATGCAGGCGAACTCTTTGCCCATTGGAAAGGCTCGCCTTATCGTCTTGCGCACCAATCCCAAATTTTCGCTGCTGTGCTGGATCCGGCGCTGCGCGCCCATATCTTGACGCATGGGCTAGAGCCGAGCTTTATCAGCTCATTGCCTCGCGAAAGCACAAACTGTTGAGCGAATCTGCCGACTCGCACCGCAACGGTCCACCGCCCGCGGTCGCCGGCCAACAGGCCAACCCAGGGAGGAGCAGATGGAACACCAGTGGACGCCGTCGCCGTGGGTTGTCGAGCGGCGCAGCCGCATCACCTTTGGCGTGCAAATCTTTCCCATCGGCACACCGCATGAGCCGTCACACCAACTGTTGGCGGCGGGCCGGTTGGTCGAGCAGTTGGGTTTGGATGCCTTCTATGTAAGTGATCATCCGGCCTGGGGGCTGGAGCCGTGGCTGCACCTGGGCGCGCTGGCGGTCGTGACCGAACGTGTCCGGCTGGGCTGTATCGTCCATTGCGCCCACTACCGCCATCCCGTCCTGACTGCCCGGCTGGCTGCCGATCTGGATAATCTCAGCCGCGGGCGGCTGGTTCTGGGGCTGGGCGCCGGCTGGGACGCCAATGAGTTTGCCAACCTGGGCCTGTCCTTCCTGTCGGCGCGCGAACGGCAGGCTGCGCTGGAAGAAGCGATTGCGATCATTCACGGCGTCTGGGGAGATAGCCCCTTCAGTTTTGACGGGCGCTACTTCCAAACCGCCAACACCCAGGTGCAGCCACGGCCTATGCAGCAGCCCCGCCCCCCGCTGCTCATCGCCGGGGCGGGCGAGCGCGTCACCCTGCGCCAGGTAGCTGCGCATGCCGACGCCTGTAACTTTCTGGGAGCCGTGGCCTTTTCCGGCGATGACCGGGTCAGCGGGCCAGATGATGTGCGGCGCAAGCTGGCAGCCCTGGCCGCGCATTGCGAACGGATTGGGCGACCCGCCGATACCATCCTCTGCACCCATCTGACCGGCTGGCTGATGTTGGCTCCTACCCCCGCCGCAGTGGAGGCGAAGGTGCGTCACTATGTGCCGGAAGGGTTGGAGCGGCGCTTCACAGGCGCCTTCGCCAACTACGTTGTGGCCGCAACCCCGGCCCAGGCTATAGAACACTACCAGGCGCTGGCCGAGGCGGGCGTCCAACATTTCGTCATTGCCAGCCAGGACGCCGCCGACCATGAAACGCTTCACCTGCTGTCCGAAGAAGTCATGCCCTACGTCCAAAGCACGTGAGCCATTACCGTCACCCTTACTGTCCATTCGCCGTATCTGTGACATGATGGCTGCCGGCTCGACGCCTGTCCCAGCGCGTGCGCTCATCAGGACAAGCGTTTTGCGCGATTTGGCAATCTGCTCAAATAGCAGTAAAACAAGAGAATTGTGTGCGCTGGGCGGCGGGCCTGGCGTCGTTAAAGGGACGCGGCATGTTGAGCAAAGCAGATACCCACATCCACACCACCTACAGTGACGGCAAGGCTAGCCCGGAGGAGCTAATTGATTATGTGGTCGAGAGGACCGACCTGCGGGTCATCGCCATCACCGACCACGATACTGCCGAAGGCGCAATCGCCGGGCGCGAGTACGCCCTACGCCATAAGGCGCCGCTGGAGGTCATTGTCGCCCAGGAGGTGACGACCGACGAGGGGGACATTGTGGGGTTGTTTCTACACAAGAGCTTGCCAGCCTACCACTCGGCCCGCGCCGCCATTGACGCGATCCATGCCCAAGGGGGGCTGGCGATAGCCGTCCACCCTTTCAGCGGTTGGGTGACGAGCGGCAAAATGACCGGCGTCGGATTCCGGCTGCGCGCGCTGCCGCTCGATGGGGTCGAGGTGCATAACGGCTACCCCACCAATCTGTTGAGCAACCTGCTGGCGGCCTGGGTCAACCGGCGCGGCCGGCAGGTGAGCGAGCTGGGCGGCAGCGATTCGCACGTCCCCTTCACTGTAGGCCAGGGCTGTACCTGGTTCCCCGGCGCGACGGCCGCCGACCTGCGCCAGGCCATTCTGCGGCGGCAGACACGCGCTGCCGGCCCTTTCTGGACGCCCCGGAGCATTGCCGCGGCCATCCCCATGCTCTGGCGGCGGGGGATGCCGTCAATGGAGAAGAACTTGGTCTATGGCGATGAGCTGCCGCGGCGGCCAAACGCGCCGGCTTCCCAACCGCTACAGATGGGCAAATTGTCGCGCGAGCCATAACCACAGCCGCTGAATACCGTCCTTTGCTTCGAGTTCTACCAAAATCGGCGACACAGCAGCAAACATTGTAGGGGCGGCATCCTTACCGCACGTGTGTGTCAGGCCAGAGCGTGCGCTAGGATAGCGCACCTACGGCGCAGGAATGCTGCCTATCTTGCGGACTTCCTGTCAAACTTCCTGGAGATGCCATCGTGAGCGGCATCCAGCGATTCTTTCAAGCGATCTTGCCCAAGAAGCTGGCCGCGGACCTGGAGGCGGAGTCGCGCCGCTGGATGATCCGCTGCTCCCAGTGCGGCTATGAGCGTTCCTATTGGGATGTGGGGGGCATACGCTGGAAGGCGGCGGGCAATCCCCGGCTCTACCGGCGCTGCCCCCAGTGTGGCCGGCGCTCCTGGCATCGGGTCTACTACCGGGACGGCCCTATCTCGTAATAATGATCTTGTCGGCGTCGCATCCTTGCCGCATCTGTCCGTCTTGCAAGCATGTTCCGTGCGGTCAGGATACCGCACCTACGAGATAGGACCATTCCGGTAGTAGGGGCGGTATCCTCATCGCCCAAATCATGCTGGCCGCAGACGTGCGATATCCTTGCCACGCCTACGGGAGAGGCGCGCCGCCGATTTGGTTAAAGCCCTGAGCAGTCCTGCCAGCGATAGCGGGGCTGCCAGCCCAAGACCTCCTTGGCCCGCCGCGCATCCAGCAGCGAGCGGCGCGGGTCGGCGTCATACGCCGGCCCACCTCGCCACGGCACATCAGGGTGGAGCCTGGCCGCCATCTCCCGG
>DATLZJ010000144.1:0-11464 GCA_035574055.1 Caldilineaceae bacterium | reverse complement strand
CAGCAGCGAGGTCGTGGCGACTTGCAGCGGAACCAGCGCCCCCTCCTGCGCCGTTGTGACCACGGCTGTGACCGTGACGGTAGGCGTGACGAGCAAGGTTCCGGTGACAGCCGAGGCGTTGGGTCCCAATAGCACCCCGGCCGGCGAGAGCGTGGCCGGGACGGGGGGCGCCTCGGCTGTGGGGATTGGCTCTTGGGCCGCCGGCGCGGGCGAGGCCCCTTGTTGGTTGGCAGCAATGGCGACTTGGGCAGGGGTGGCGGTTGGGGGGCGGACGATGACGCCCGCGCGCGTGGGCGTGATGGGCGGCGCAAGGGTTGGCGCCGGGGTTGAGGTGGATGTAGGCTCGGCAGTCAGCGCGATCACCGGCGCTTGTGTCGGCAGCGACGCCAGCCGCTCGGTGAAGGCCGGCAGCCGCGACAGAGCAATGGCCGCGGCCGCGGCTGCGATGAGCAGGACCAGAAGCGTGCCCCATTTGAAGAGTCGGCTCCAAACCACCACCTTGCGTCCCCTATTCTTGGACTGAGGTTTTGAAGGGTCTATGGGTTTCCTGCCAGGATTGCCTGTTCGTTGTGGACGGGCTTTGTGGACCGGCTGCGCTGAAGACGGCTCATCGCATGATACCACAAGGCCGCCGGAATGCCCACCGCCGCAGCCTCAGCAGTCATGGGTTTGCCGCGCACGGCGGCCCAACGGTATAGTATCGGCGCAGTTCCTGCGCAGCGCCATACCCCACCGGCGTTTCGACCTGGCTAGCCGGTCGCGCCGCTAGGCCGGAAGGAGGATAGGAGATGCGGCTTGCAGTCTTGGCGGATATTCATGGCAATTTGCCTGCGCTGGAGGCGGTCATCGCGGCGCTGGAGCGCCTGCAACCGGATCAGGTCGTGTTGAACGGTGATATGATCATCGGCAGCCCCTTCAGCAGCGAGGTCATTGACCGCGTGCGCAGCCAGGGCTGGATCGTTGTACGGGGCAACCACGAGTTTTATTACCTGGACTTCGGTACGCCACGGGCGCTGCCGGGCACGGATGACCCGGCCCGCTGGGGTGGGTTACATTGGCTGGTCGAGCGGCTCACACCTGCCCAAGGGGCCTATCTGGGTATGCTGCCCGACGAACATACCTTTTATTTGCCGGGGGCCGAACCGCTGCGCATCGCCCACGGTGTGCCGGGGCGCAACCGGGTGGGCTTCTATCCTGATCAGCCGGCGGCCTCTGTCGCGCGCGAGCTGATGGGGATTCAGGAGGCCACGGTGATTTCCGCCCACACCCATGTCCAGGTAGACCGCCATATCCGCATTCGTGCGGATGCCCTGCCCAATGCGCCGGTCGAGGGCAACGGTCACGATGTGGGCCGGCAGCACAATCATCATGACCATAATGACCAAACTAATCATCGCGACAACCGCCACTGGCATCTGATCAACCCCGGCAGCGTCGGCTTGCCGCTCAACGGCGACCCCGCCGCCCAGTTTGCCATTCTGGAGAGTGTGCCGGCGTCGGAGGAGCCGGGCGGCTGGCGGGCGACCCATATCCGTGTGCGCTATGACCGCCGGCCCGCCCTAGAGGCGTTTGGGACGTCGGGCTTGATGGCGGCGGGCGGCGTCATGGCCGAACTCTTCTACTGGGAGCTGGCGACGGCAGAGCAGGAGATCCTCCGCTTTTTCCGCTGGGCGCGTGAACATGGCTTCGACCTGGACGGAAATATGGCCGCCGCCTTTGATGCCTATACGGCGGCCACCCAACGCGATGTCTATGTGCGGCGCCATGATCCCCTCTATGTGCGCGACGCGATATAGATATAGCAGTGAAAATAGCGGTGAAAATAGCGGTGGAATTGGGATGGCATTGAGATAGCTTTAGGGGGCGCGAGGCGGCCCGCCGTCGTTGCCCTCGCTCCTGTCATGGTTCCCGTCATCGCGTCCTTCGCCATCATCCACAGGCGGCGCGGTGATGGCGGCGTAGTCGGCGCGCAGCTGGTCCAACTCGCCGGCGGTGATCGGCTGCTCGCCATAATGGATGCGCAGATAGGCGGCGGTGATGCGCGCCAGGCGCTCGTCATGGCCGGGAAAGGCCAGCGTCAGGGTAGGCAGGAAGCGCTCTGGCGGTTGGGAAGGGCGGCGCGGGTAGCCGCGCCTGCGGGCCAGCCGCACCAGATTCGCATAGATATTCTCGACCGAAATGGCGTCGAGCAACTGCTGGCCGGCGCCGTGGCGGGTGAGCAGATGGAGCCAGTCGCGCAGCCGGTCGAGGCCCTGGCGCAAGGAGCCAGGCGCAAAGCGGACCGGCTCATCGGCGTGCTCTTCGGCCTCATCGGCGCGTGGCCGGAGCTGCGCGCGGGTGAAGAAGACGATGATCAGGAAGAGCGCCAGCGCAATCGCGCCCGCCGCCAGGCAATAGCGCAACAGCGACCACTCGCGCACAACATCGTCTAGCCCCACATAGACGGGGGGCGCCTCCGGCGTCTCAATGGGCTGGGGCTGCACCTCGCCGGCGATGCCTTGCAGGTAGCGGGCCAGCGCCTCCAAGAGCGGCGTCAACAACCAGAAAAGGACAAAGATGATCTGGATCAGGACCCACTGGATCAGCCGGCCCACTGGCCCCAGCACGCCCAGCGCGGCGCGCAGGGTGGCCGGGGTGTAGAGCAGCGCCGCCGCGCCGGATAGGCCCAAGACTGCGGCGATGGCGAGCCAGAGCTGCACAACCCGCGACCAGGGCAGGAGCGCGCCGCTGCTATGGGCGATGCCGACGGCTTTCTGGTCAATACGCGCCAGGGCGACCGCGGCCAGGCCAAAGGCGAAGAAGATCACCAGATAGACGATGGCCGTCGCTTGCGGCTGGCTGACCCCGTGGGCGAGCAGGCCATTGCCCAGCAGCGCCAGCAACATGCCCAGGCGAAAGCTGACGCCCACACCGAAGAAGCTCAGGTCACGGTCGCTGTAGCCGGCGACCCGCCACCAGAGGAAGAAGTTGGCGAGCAGGATGATCAACTCGCCGCGCACGCCTGTGGTAAAGTTGAAGACCGAGTCCAGCATGGCTTGCAGCCACGCCAGGTCGTCGAGCGGGCGGTCGCTATGGAGCAGGGCGCGCGCTGCAAGGGCCCAGCCGGCCAGGATCAGGGCCACCACCGCCAGCTCGCGCAGCGGCGTGCGCCAGCCCAGGCGGTTGAGCAGGTCGCCGGCCAGCATGTAGAGGAGCAGGATAGCCCAGAGCAGGATAAAGGCCGCCAGCGGTTGCTCGACCAGCAAGGCATATCCCTGGCCGGCGTGGGTCTCGCCGCTGCGGCGCCAGAGAGCCGCCAGGATCGCGAGATAGGGCAGGGCCACGGCGACATCCATCCCGGCCAGGGAGAGAAAAAGCAGGCGGTGGCGGCGGTTGGTCAGGAGCATGGGGCCTCAGCGGAGGCTGCCGGCCTCGACCGGCGCCGGCTCGATCAGGTCTTGAACGAGGTGGGGCAGGTGATAGACGGTCACGGTGTGGAGCAGGCGCTTGGGGGGCGCCTCGGCCAGGGTGAAGAGCACCACGCGGCGCCCGACCGCCGCCAGGTCCAGCAGCGCGGCCAGGAGGGGATCGTGGGTCACGGCGGTGACAACCACCAGCGTCGCGCCCCAAGGCAGATGGGGCGCTTCCTGGAGCAGCAAGCTCTCAATCGGTTGGGTGGCGAAGGGCGTCACTGCGGCCAGCATCTCCAGGATGTGGAGGAGCTGGTTGGGGCTGCGGCCCGGCAGCAGGCGAATGGCCTGGTCGCTGCCGGGGAGCGCGCCGTTGGCGATGAGGCCCACCGGCAGGCGCTGCTCTGAGGCGAGCAGCGCCAGGCTGCCGGCGACGCTGACGGCCCGCTCCTGTAGCTCCGGAATATGGCCGTGCCAGTGGCGTTCCAGGGTAGTGACATTGAGAAAGAGCTGGACTACCTGTTCCTCGCTTGGCTCATAGACCCGGCTCAACAAGGCTTGGCGGCGGGCGGTCGCCTTCCAGTGGATGCGGCGCAGTGGATCCGCGGCGCGCCATTCGCGCACGCCGGCAGGGCGGAGGGGGTCTTCAAAGAGGCTGCCGGCGACGCGCACCTCGCCGAAGGGGTTCTTGGTCGGCAAGCGCAGCTCGGCGACGGGATAGAGGCGAGGGTAGACGATCAGATATTGGGTGTCGCCGGGCTGCGCTCGGTAGCGGCTGAAGAAGCCAAAGGCGTCGCCGGTGGTGATCTGGGCAGGGCCGTAGCGGTGGAAGCCGCGCACGCTACAACGCACCTGAAAGCGGCGCGCGACGCGCTGGTAGGGGCCTAGCATCCAGAAGGTATGGTACTCGGCCAGGTTGGTGGCGGGGTTGGCTTCGAGCTGCGTCTCGGCCACCGGCAGCTCCGGCGGGAAGAAGTCACGCACATTGACCCACGGCAGGGGCAGCGGCTTGGCGTTGCGCACCTCTAGGGTCAACTCCACCGTTTCCCCCTCAAAGGCGCGTACCTCGCTGAAGCGGCGGTGATAGCTCAGACCGTGGAGGCTGGCGCGCGCCCACAGCCAGCTCAACCCGGCGACGCCCAGCAAGAGGGCCGCGGCGGTGGTGAGGAAGATGCTGTCCAGCGCCAGGGCCGCCAGCGTGAGCAGGATCGCCAGCACTACCCATGCATCGCTGAATTGGGTATCCTTGGTGGAGTCAATGGTGCGGCGGCGGCTGGGCAAGAAGATCATGGCGGCGCCCCGTTACACCAGCTACTCGTTGACCGGCACAGGCGCCTTTTCCACGATCTCGGCCACGATCTCCTGGGGCGTGCGGCCGCGCAGCCGGGTCTGGGAGCTGATGTGGATGCGGTGGGTGAGCAACGGCGGGCAAAGCGTCTGCACATCGGAGGGGATGACAAAGTCACGGCCGCGCAGCCCGGCCAGCGCCTGGCTGGCGCGGTAGAGCGCCAGCGTCCCACGGGGGGAAACGCCCAACTCGACAATGGGGTGCTCACGGGTGCTGCGCACGACATCGAGGATATAACCGCGCATTTCCGGGCTGACATGCACCCGCCGCACCTCTTCTTGGAGCGCCAGCACGCCCGCCGCATCCGTCACCGGCTGGAGCTCCTCCAGCGGGTCGCGGCGCTCATAGCGGAGCAAAATCTCCTCTTCTTCGGCCAGCGTGGGATAGCCCAGGCGTACCTGGAGCATGAAGCGGTCGAGCTGGGCCTCCGGCAGCGGGAAGGTGCCTTCCAGCTCGATGGGGTTTTGGGTGGCGATCACCATAAAGGGACGCGGCAACGGGTAGGTCTGTCCGTCCACTGTCACCTGGCGCTCCTGCATCGCTTCCAACAGGGCCGATTGGGTGCGCGGGGTGGCGCGGTTGATCTCATCGCCCAAGAGCACCTGGCTCAACACCGGGCCGGGCCGGAACTCGAAGAGCTGGCTCTTTTGGTTGAAGTAGTTGATGCCGGTCACATCGCTGGGCAGCAGGTCGGGGGTGAACTGGATGCGGGCAAAGCTACAGTCAATGCTGCGGGCCAGCGCCTTCGCCAGCGTCGTTTTGCCGATGCCGGGTACATCTTCCAAGAGGATGTGCCCATCGGCCAGCAGCGCCACCAACATCAGCTCGACGGCGGCGGCTTTGCCGATGATGGCGCGGGCGATGTTCTGCTGGACGGCTTGGGCGAAGTCGGATAGGGTCATGGGCAGTGGTTTCCCGCTAGCTCCTGTGTCTCTCGGAGTAGGAGTCTAACCGGTCTGCCCGGTGGGGTCAACATCAACAAATCCGAAATGGCGGGGGGATTTGACACTGTCTCTGACCGCACCCTATAATTGGATGGTTTGTCGGTCTGTGCGGCGCTCGGCTTGTCCATCAAGCGCAGCTCATTTGCCACAGTTAGGGTAACGCTATGCGGAATACGACAGTTGCGCTGGTCTTGATCCTGCTGCTTTCGGCGGCGGCGCTTTACATCGTCTTGCCGATCGATCACCCTGCTTGGCTGGAGAGGACCTTGTCCGGCCAGGGGACGCGCGATCTGAGAAACTTCAAGCTGGGGCTGGACCTCCAGGGCGGCACCCAGGTCTTGTTGGAGGCCGACCTGCCGGAGGGCCAGACGCCGGACTCCGGCGCCATGGAAGCAGCCCGAACCATTGTCGAAAATCGCGTCAACGGCCTGGGCGTGGCCGAGGCAATGGTGCAGGCCCAGGGGGATGATCGCCTGATCGTCGAGCTGCCGGGCGTAGAAAATCCGGACCAGGCGGTCGAGACGCTACGCTCGACCGGCCAGTTGGAGTTTGTGGACCCAGGCGGCGTCCCCCTGGAACAGGGGATGGTGATCAACACGACCAATCACCCTACTGCGGCGAGCGACTTGCAGGCGCAGATCGCCGAGGGCAATCCCGTCATAGGCCAGCCTGCCTATCCGGATCAGGTCTTCCAGACGGTGATGACCGGCGAGATTCTGCGCAACGCGGTGGCGACCCAAGACCAGTTCAACCAGTGGCAGATCAACTTCGAGCTGACCGCCGCGGGCAGCGATCAGTTCTATGAGTATACCCGTACCCACATCGGCCAGCCGCTGGCGATTGTGTTGGATGGGCGGGTGCTGTCGGCGCCTACCATCAACGCTGCGATTCAAGACAACGGCGTGATCACCGGCCTATTTACCGATGAGGAAGCCGAGTCGCTGGCCGTGCAGATGCGCTATGGCGCGCTGCCGGTGCCGCTGCGGGTGGCGGATATCCGCACCATCGGCGCGAGCCTCGGCCAGGATTCGGTCGAGAGCAGCCTGCGTGCGGGCATTTTGGGCGTTGCCGCGGTGCTGCTTTATATGCTGCTCATGTACCGGCTGCCTGGTGTGCTGTCTGCCGTGGCGCTGATCATCTATGTGCTTTTGAACCTGATGCTCTTCAAGCTGATCCCCGTTACCCTCACCTTGCCCGGCATCGCCGGCTTCATCCTCTCGGTGGGTATGGCCGTAGACGCCAATATCTTGATCTTTGAGCGTATGAAAGAGGAGTTGCGCAACGGGCGCTCGGTGCGGCTGGCGGTGGAGACCGGCTTCGACCGGGCGTGGCTGGCGATCCGTGATGGCAACTTCTCGACGCTGATCAGTTGTGCCGTGCTCTATTGGTTTGGCAATACCTTTGGCGCAAGCGTGGTCAAGGGCTTTGCCCTCACGTTGAGCATCGGCGTCGTGCTCTCCATGTTGACGGCGGTCGCTATTACCCGCACTTTTATGCGGGCCTTTCTGTCGAGCAGTGGGCGCAAGCTGCTGGAGTCGCGCACCCTGCTGAACTATTGATCCGGCGACGTAGGTTGATCTGGTACAGTGAAGTGTTAAACGGGATAGCGTGTTGAACCGGCTGGCCCTCTTGGCAAAGAAGGCGCCTGATTTCAGATAGACGAAGGAAGCCCTGCTATGTTTGACATTGTGGGCCGGCGCGGCCTCTGGTATATCATCACCGCCATTTTGACGGCGCCCGCCATTCTCTTTATGGCCTGGTCGTTCTTCACCTACGGGACGATCCTGCCGCTCAATATTGACTTCCGCGGCGGCACCATGTGGGAGATGCGCTTCAACCAGCCGGTGGCGCCCGCTGAGGTGCGCCAGGTCTTTGTGGAGGCCGGCTATTCAGGCGTAACCGTCTTTACTGTCGAGGATGACCAGACCGTTCAGGCCAAGCTTGAGACGCTGGAGCCGGAGGAAAAGGAGTCACTGGTCGGCGCCTTGACGGAGCGTTTCGGTGAGTTTGAGGAGCGCCAATACCGCAGCATTGGCCCCTCCATCGGCGCAGAGGTCAGCCGCGCCGCGTTGGGCGCGGTGGTCGTCGCCTCGGTGGGCATCCTGCTCTACATTGCCTGGGCCTTCCGCACCGTCTCCCATCCCTTCCGCTACGGTACCTGCGCCGTGATTGCGCTGGTGCATGATGTGTTGGTGACCATTACCTTTATCGGCATTATGCATTGGGTGGCAGGCTGGGAAGTAGACGCCCTTTTCTTGACGGCGATCTTGACCGTCATCGGCTTTAGCGTCAACGACACCATTGTGGTCTTTGACCGCATCCGCGAGAACCTCAAGCGCCACCGCGGCGAAGACTTTGCCACCGTGACCAACCGCAGCCTCTGGGAGACCATGCAGCGCTCCTTGGGCACGCAGATTACCGTCAACTTGGTGCTGGTGGCGATCCTGGTCTTTGGCGGGGGCAGTCTCCGGCAGTTTATGGCGACCATGTTGGCGGGCATGTTGTCGGGCACTTACAGCTCGATCTTCAACGCGGCTCCTCTATTGGTTGCCTGGGAGGAGCGGTCGTGGCTGGGGGCCAGGCGTAAGAAGAACGGCGCCCTGGCCGACAGGGGCACGGCGGTGGCTGCTTGAGCGGGCGTCAGACTTGACGGCAACAGGCGGTGAGGGGAACCCTTCATCGCCTGTTCTTATTTGGGGCTTGTTTTTTGGGGGGGCTGTCTTCCCGTGGGCCGGCGCCGGATATGATAGAATGACAGTACGGCTATGCGTGCGTTGCTGTTGACCGACCAGGGGCCTTGTTTACATCCAGCGTACCCCGACCCGCACCCGCAACCGGGCGAGGCGTTGGTCCGTGTCCGGCTGACGGGTATTTGCGCGACCGACCTGGCCTTGCTGGCCGGCTACAAGGGCGGCTATCGGGGCGTGCTGGGCCATGAATTCGTGGGCGAGGTGACGGCAGCGCCGGGCCAGGAGGAGTGGGTCGGATGCCGTGTGGTCGGGGAAATCAACATTGGCTGCGGCGACTGCTCTCTCTGCCGGCGCGGGTTGCACAAACATTGTCGGCAGCGCCAAAGCCTCGGCATACTCCGTCGCGATGGCGCATTGGCCGACTTTCTCACCCTGCCTGTGGCGAACCTGCATCGTGTGCCGGACAGCGTGAGTGATGACCAGGCGGTCTTTGTGGAGCCGTTGGCGGCGGCCTTGCAACTGCTGGAGCAGGTCCATGTAACGCCCACCCAGCGGGTGATCGTGGTGGGGGACGGGCGGCTGGGCCAGCTCATTGCCCAGGTGATGACCTTGACCGGCTGCCAGTTGACGGTGCTCGGACGCCATGAGGCGAAGCTGAAGCTCTTGGGGGGGACGGGCGCAAGCCTGCTGCTCTCTGAGCCGGCGGTGGTGGAGGCGCTGGCGGCGGAGCCGGCGGACCTGGTCGTGGAGGCGACCGGATCGCCCCAGGGCTTCGCCACGGCGCGGCGTCTGGTGCGCCCTGGTGGGCTGTTGGCGCTCAAGAGCACCTTCGCCGGCAATGTGGCCGAGTTTGACCTGAGCAGCTTGGTGGTGGACGAGATCACGCTGCTGGGCAGCCGCTGTGGCCCCTTCGAGCCGGCGCTCCGGCTGCTTGCCGCCGGGCGAGTCCAGGTGGCGCATCTGATCCAGGCCCGCTTCCCGCTGGATCAGGCGGTGGAGGCGCTGGCTTTCGCCGGGCGCAGGGGTGTGCTCAAGGTGGTAGTCGCGCCGTAAGGAGGCGACTGCGAGTCTGGTAGGTGCGGCATCCTTGCCGCACAATCTATTGTAGGCGCAGCATCGGCGCCGCTTGTGGCGCGCACGTGGGCGCGAAGCGAAGATGGACGCAGGTAACATATCGGTATCAAGTATTGGTTTTGGTTAGAAGGAGCCAATGATGGCGAAGCAAAAGTCCGGCAATGAGGACGGACCCACTGAGCGAACGGGTATCCACGCCGATCGGGTGACGCAGGTAGATTCCCACCAGGCCGCGGCGGTGGCATCAAGCGCCATTACGCGCGACGGCGAGGAGGCGGCGCGCGCGGCGGATGCAACTCGCCGGCGGGCGAGCGCCTATGAGGTGGCCCAGCAGCAGTTTGGCATGGTGGCGGACGCCCTCAACCTCTCCGACGATCTGCGCGCCTATTTAAGTGTTCCCCAACGGGAGCTGATCGTCCATTTCCCGGTGGAGATGGACGACGGCCACATGCGGGTCTTTACCGGCTACCGTGTCCATCACAACACGGCCAAAGGGCCAACCAAGGGCGGGATCCGCTATCATCCTGAAGTGACGCTGGATGAGTGCCGGGCGCTGGCGATGTGGATGACCTGGAAGTGTGCGCTGGTGAACCTGCCCTACGGCGGCGCCAAGGGGGGCGTCATCGTGGACCCGGCTGAACTGAGCCGCCGCGAGCTGGAGAAGATGACCCGGCGCTATGCCACCGAGATCAGCCTGTTTATCGGCCCCGAACGTGACATCCCTGCGCCCGATGTGGGCACCAACGCGCAGGTGATGGCCTGGATCATGGACACCTATTCCATGCACAAGGGCTACTCGATCCCGGCGGTCATCACCGGCAAGCCGGTCGCCGTCGGCGGGACGGCGGGACGCGAGTATGCCACCGGTTTGGGCGTTACCTATGTCACCCGCGCTGTCTTGCGCCAGCGCATGGGGCGCAGCCTGGAGGATGTGACGGTAGCCGTCCAGGGCTTTGGCAATGTAGGAAGCTGGACAGCGCGCACCATGCATGAGCGAGGGGCGCGCGTGATCGCGGTCAGCGACAAGTACGGCGGCGTCATCAATGAGCGAGGGTTGGACCTGCGCCACCTCACCCGGCACGTGGCCGAGACGGGATCGGTGGTCGGTTTCCCCGGCAGCGACAGCCTGACCAACGCCGAGCTGCTGGAACTGCCGGTGGATGTGCTGGTGCCGGCGGCGCTGGAGGGGCAGATCACCCGCGAGAATGCGGGGCGAGTGCGGGCCAAGGTCGTGGCTGAAGGGGCTAATGGGCCGACGACGCCGGAAGCCGACGAGATTTTAGAGAGCAACGGCGTGCTGGTAGTGCCCGATATTATCTGCAACGCAGGCGGGGTGGTCGTCAGCTACTTTGAGTGGGTTCAGGGCCTCCAATCCTTCTTCTGGGACGAGGGCGAGGTGCGCCGGCAAATGGAGCATAAGCTGCTGAACAACCTGGACGCCGTGATCGGCGTCAGCACCCAGCGGCGTTGCTCGCTGCGCATGGCTGCCTACATCATTGCCATCGAACGGATCGCCGAAGCCATCCGGCTACGCGGCTTCTATCCCTAGCGCGGGCCGGAGCGCCGGGCCGGCTCGATCAGGCCGGGGGTATCGGGCCGGCAACTTGCGCTGGATAAGGTATAATGCTCGCTATGAACCCTGATCTGCGCCGGAAATTTCTGCTTTCGCTCGTCATCGCCCTCCTCGTCTATATTGCTCTAGCCCTCTACAGCGACTGGAACAAGCTGACCGCCGCCCTGAGCAGCTTCCCCTGGCTGTTGTTGGTTCCCGTGCTGGGTCTGACGTTGCTCAACTACATTGGGCGGGCGCTGCGCTGGCATTGGTATCTGCGGCTCCTGGGGTCGCCCATCAGCTTGCGCGACAGCAGCCGTATTTTCGGCGTCGGCATGTTGATGGTCATGACCCCAGGCAAAGCCGGCGAGTTCTTGAAGTGTTACATGATCAAGAACGTGGCCGGCACGCCGATGAGCGTCACCGCGCCGGTGATCCTGGCCGAGCGGCTATTGGATGGCGCGGCC